>NZ_PYSV01000011.1 GCF_003028415.1 Deinococcus arcticus | reverse complement strand
ATCAGGACCTTTGCGGCCCTGTGATTCGCAATTTCTCGCTCGCTTCCATCGGTTGTCATGCACCTCGCCTCGCTTGAGGCTCAGAAAAGATACAGGTCATTCCGCTGCTTGTCAACACCTCCCCTTCCCGTCTTCTTTCGAGTTGGAGAAAGCAGCACAAAAAGAGCGCTGTACACAGAAAAAGCGGCCGCCTTCCGGCCGCCGCTGTGTCCAGATCAGTCTGCACGGGTGCAGTCTGCTTTGCCCTTCCCACAGACGCCGACTGGATGCTCCACGTCACGCCCACAGCGCCATTCGACTTCTACCAGCGCCATATCGCCAGCACACCTGTCGCGCCGCGCGTTTCCCCTTTACCGCTGAATCAGCACCGTCTCCTGTACTTTCAACCCCTGCTCCAGGGCGGCGCGGGCCAGGTGCCGGGCCTGGGCCAGGTCGTGGTCCCGGTAGTTGCCGCATTCCAGTTCGCTGACACCCGGGATTGGCCACTCATGACTGGCGGTGTCCTGCAGCGCAGCCTGAAAGGCGCCCAGCACCCCCTGCTCGTCAGGCTCGCCAATCACGGCCATATACAGGCCTGTGCGGCAGCCCATGGGAGACACGTCCACCACAGTCGGCAGGTAATCACGCAGGTAGCCGGCCAGCAGATGCTCGAGGGTGTGCAGCGCCGCCGGATCAATCGCCCCCTGATTGGGTTGCAGCAACCGCAGATCGTATTTACTGATGTGGTCGCCCCGGGGCGTGGTCTTGACGCCGGCCAGCCGGATATAGGGGGCGTGAACCCGGGTGTGGTCCAGATCAAAGGATTCAACATTGGCCATGCCCCTATTGTGCCGCCCCCCGGCCCGCCAGACAGCACAGCGCCAGAGAGACTGGCCCACTGGCCCCGCCTGCGCGCCACCCCGGGCAGCCCCGAAAGCGGCTCTTTATACTGCGCGGCGTGCCCACACTCACTGACCGTTCGCGCCGCACGCCGTTGTGGTTGCCACTGCTTGTCGCCGCGCTGCTGGTGGCAGCGGATCAGGCGCTGAAAGCCTGGGCGCTGGCCAGCCTTCAGCCAGACGGCAGCGTGCGCCCCTTTCTGCCCGGCCTGCTGGACTGGCAGCTGACCTTTAACACTGGCGCGGCGTGGAGTCTGTTCAGCGGCAGCGCGGTCCCCTTGGCGGTAGGCCGCATGGCGGTGGGGCTGGGCCTTCTGGTGTATGTGGTGCTGCGGCCCCAACCCAGGTTGCTCAGCGTGGTGCTGAGCATGATTGCGGCGGGCGCCATTGGCAACGCCATTGACGGCCTGCGCCAGGGCAAGGTGACTGACATGCTGCACTCGCCGCTGCTGAGCAGCGTGACCCAGGCGCTGTACGGCGGCAGTTTTCCCATCTTCAACATTGCCGACATCTGTGTGGTGACGGGAACCCTCATCCTGATTGTGCTGAGCCTGCTGGGCGAGCGCCGTGCCAGGGCCAGCGTGTAAAGGCCTAACCCAAAGAAAAATGGCCCCAGTCAGAACGACGGGGCCACTGTTGTGATGAGGGTGAGGTCAGGCCACGGCCTTACGGCACTTGCCACACACGCGCAGCCGCAGCGTCACGCCGCCACGGGTCACCTTCAGGGGCTGGAGGTTGGGTTTCTGGGACCGCTTGGTAATCCCCGTGACCTTACGACCCACGCCGCCGGCCGCGCGGGCCTTACCACGGCGGATGACCGAGTTCACCACAATCGGCCCCTTGCCGCACACTTCGCACACTTTCGCCATGATGAGTCTCCTTCTTCAGTCCGACCTTTTTCCTTGGGGGTCAGGGGCGCAGCCCCATTGTTGGATGCCGCGCTGCGCCGACCCCAGGTCAGACAAGCCGTCCGACTGTAGCACATGGCAGGCCTGGGCGCAAAAGCATGGGGAACCCTGGGTCAGGGGCAGGCCAAAAAAGATGGACGGTGCGCGGGGCACCGTCCGGGAAAGACGCCTGTCAAGGTTAACGCAGGATGCGCAGGGCTTTGAGGATGGCGATCAGCACCACGCTACCGACCACGCCCCACACAATGCTCCAGAAGTTAAAGCCGTTGCCCGCCACGCCAGCCGAGCCGATGTTGAGCACGCTGCCGAAGACGGCCTGGGCAATCAGGCTGCCCACAATCCCGATCAGGATGTTGGCGATGGCGCCCTGCTGCGCATTGGTCTTCATGATCAGGCTGGCCAGCCAACCCACCAGTGCACCCACGAGAATCGTAATAATCCAGTCCATGTTATTGACCTCCCTTTTCTTGGTTCTTGCGAGAAATTGAAATCAACGATGTCGTTCGTTGTGAGAGCAGCATGCGACCGTGTTAGGAGCGTAATTGTAGAAGCCCGTACTTTCTCAAGAGGGGTTGAAGGTGGGATGGACGTCGCCCAAATCTGAGTTAAAACCTGGGGGCTTTTTTGCCCCTGCTGACGCTCATATCTGACCTGACCCCTAAGTCAGAAAGGGTGAGGGAAAACGTGCCCAGGACGCGCGGTAGGTGCCACAACGGTCAAGGGCCACCCGCTGGAGTGGCGCGGCTGCCTCGTCTCTTCCAGCACCAGTACTCAGCCGACACCGGCATTTGTCTTACCCCTGCCGGGATGGGCGGCTGGCGGCTGGGTAGCATGCCCAAACGGAGGTCCACCCTGATGCCCGGACTACTTGAACGCTACCGCGCCTATCTGCCCCTCACGCCGCAGACGCCCCTGCTGAGCCTGAGTGAAGGCAGCACGCCGCTGATTTCCGCGCCGCGCCTGAGTGCCCACCTGGGCGTGGACCTGCACCTGAAATACGAGGGCCTGAACCCCACTGGCAGCTTTAAAGACCGGGGCATGGTGGTGGCCGTGGCCAAAGCTGCCGAGGCCGGCGCCGACACGGTGATCTGTGCCAGCACCGGCAACACCAGTGCCGCCGCCGCCGCCTATGCCAGCCGCGCGGGCCTGAAGTGCATCGTGCTGATTCCCGACGGCAACATTGCCCTGGGCAAGCTGGCGCAGGCCGTGGCCTACGGCGCCCAGATTGTGGCGGTGCGCGGCAACTTCGACGAGGCCCTGGGGCTGGTGCGCGAGATCAGTGCGGAGCGGCCCATCGCACTGGTGAATTCGGTCAATCCCCACCGCCTGCAGGGGCAGAAGACGGCGGCCTTCGAGATTGTGGATGAACTGGGCGCGGCCCCCGACATTCTGGCGCTGCCGGTGGGAAATGCCGGGAATATCAGCGCCTACTGGATGGGGTTCCGGGAGTACCGCAGCGCCGGGCAGACAGACACACTGCCGCGCATGTGGGGCTTTCAGGCATCGGGGGCGGCGCCGCTGGCCCGGGGCCTGGACCGGGTAGAGCAGCCTGAAACGCTGGCCACCGCCATCCGCATTGGGTCGCCGGCCAGCGCCCACCTCGCGCGCGCAGCCGTGCAGGAGTCCGGCGGTCTGTTTGACCATGTCAGCGACGACGAGATCATGGCGGCCTACCACCTGGTGGCGCGCGAGGGGGTGTTCTGCGAACCCGCCAGCGCCGCCCCGGTGGCAGGCCTGTTGAAGCTGCATGCCGAGGGGCGCCTGCCCAGCGGGCAACGGGTGGTGGCTGTACTTACGGGCAACGGCCTGAAAGACCCGGGCAGCGCCATGCGCGCCGTGCAGGCCCCGGCCGCTGTGGACGCCACCATGGACGCGGTGCTGGCGAGCCTGGCATGAGGGGGGCTGAAGGGTCCCAGGGTCTCAGGGTCCAAGGGTCTCAGAGCAACCGGGGCTCCTCCTTGGCCCCCTCGGCCCTCGACTCCTTGACGGACCTGCGCCGGAGTGCCCCATGACCTTTACCGTGCGGGCGCCGGCCAGCAGCGCCAATCTGGGACCTGGCTTTGACAGCCTGGGGCTGAGCGTGCCGCTGTACACCACAGTGCGCGTAACCCCGCAGGCGGTAACGGAAGTGGTGCCTCTGGGGGCAGATCTGGCCGGCACGCCCGCGGATGAACGCAACTACGTGTACCAGGCCATGACGCTGGCCGCGCGCCGCGCCGGGCGTTCCCTCCCCCCAGCGCGCATTGAGATTGAAACCCAGGTGCCGCTGGCCCGGGGCCTGGGCAGCAGCGCCGCCGCGCTGGTGGCGGGCATCGTGGCGGGCAATGAGCTGCTGGGGGGCCCCCTGGACACCGAGACCGTGCTGGACGTGGCGGCGCGGGAAGAGGGGCACCCGGACAACGTGGCGCCGGCCCTGCTGGGCGGCATCGTGGTGGCCACCCTGGACCGGCTGGGCACCCATTACGTGCGCCTGACGCCCCCGGCCCACCTGGGGGTCACGGTGCTGGTGCCCGACTTCGAGCTGAGCACCAGCAAGGCGCGCGCGGTGCTGCCGGGGGAATACAGCCGCGCCGACGCAGTGCACGCCCTGTCGCACGCGGCGCTGCTGGTGGGCGCCCTGGCCCAGGGCCGCCTGGACCTGCTGCGCCACGCCATGCAGGACTATATTCACCAGACGTGGCGCGCGCCGCTGGTGCCGGGCTTGAGCGACATTCTGGACGAGGCGTGGCGGCACGGCGCCCTGGGCGCGGCCCTGAGTGGCGCGGGCCCCACTGTCCTGTGCTTTCACGACACCCGCCATGCCACGGCCCCCCTGCACGCCTACCTGCAGGGGGTGATGGCCCGCAGCGGCCTGACCGGACAGGTGATGGACTTTCCCATTGACGAGGCCGGCACGCTGGTGGAGCGCTGAGGAAGAAACAGGAGCCGGGGGCTGTGGACCGGGCCCTGGGCACAGGCGGGAGCCGCAAGGAGCCCACAGTGGGCCTGGGCGATCCTCACCACCCGTCGCTCCGCTTCCGCCCCCAGACCCAGAGCAAGCACCCGCAGCCCTGAAGGCCACGGGTGCGGGCAACCACCGTCTTCAGTTCAGGGTCTTGATGTAAGCCAGCAGATTGGCCACCTGAGGGTCGCTGATCTGGTCCTCTGAAAAACGGGGCATGGCCTGGCTCAACTGACGGGTGGGAGTGCGGCCCTCGCGCAGGGTGGCGGTGAACTGAGCCACCGACCAGCTTTGCACGCCTTCCTCGTTCACCAGGGAAGGCCCCAGGGCCCCCTCGCCCTGCTGGCCGTGGCAGCCCGCGCAGTTGCTGGCGTATACCTGCCGCCCGGCTTCCGTGTCGCCCTCCGTGTCGCCTGCCGTTTCACCAGCCGCACCTTCAGCGCCCTGCGCCTCTCCGGCCGCATCGCCCTGGCCTGCAGCTCCGGCGGCCTGCTCACCGGCCGCGCCGCTGCCCGCGCCCGCGTCTTCCTGCTGATCCGTGGGCTCTTCACCCTCAGCGCTGGCCGGGTCCTCGCCCTGGTTGCGGCTGTCCTGGGCTTCACCCTGGTCGCCCTGGGCGTCGCCGGTTTCGTTGCTGCCGGCGGCTTCGCGGCCACTGGCAGCCCCGGCCGACCCCGACTCTCCGCCCGAGGGCGTGCCGGACGCCTCCGTCTGTCCCTCGCCTGTGGCGGCCAGGTTCGGCTGGGCCATCAGGCGGGGGGTGACGATCAGCATGGCGACCCCCAGAATGACCCCCAGCGTCACGCCCAGCGCCCAGGACAGGACGCTCCCAGCGGTTCGAATGCGTGCGTTCATGCCGGGAGCATACTCCGCGCACCCGGGGACGTTCCGGCAGAGCAGGATTGGCATTTCTTCATGCCCGGCCGCGGCGCCTCCAGCGTCCGTCGCCACCACAACACAGGCCGGTGGGTCGGCGCCACGCCAGGAAACCGTTTTGGTTTTCCTCGCCTCTGGTCGGAGGGCAGCATTAGAGCAGGGTGGGCGGCGGGGCCAGGGGCGTGCCCTCCGGCCACCACTGCAGCCGGGTCAGGTCACAGCGGCCAGATTCGTCAAAGGTGACGCCCTCGGCACGCAGCAGGCCTTCTTGCAGCTCACCCACGCCCACCTTGTGCGTGCTGACGCGGCCCTGCGCGTTGATCACCCGCTGCCAGGGCAGGTCCGAGCCGTCCATGAGACTGTTCAGGACGTAGCCAGCCTGCCGCGCGGCGCCGGGTTGACCGGCCAGCAGGGCCAGCTGGCCGTAGGTCATGACGCGGCCCCGGGGAATCTGGGCCACCAGGGCCAGCACGCGCGCCCGAAAGCCCGCTGGAGAGTCAGTCATGGGCCCATTGTGGCGCAGCCGGGGCCGCGCCGCTCAGGGCCGTTTGGCGGTGGCCTGGGCCGGTGCGGTCTGGGCCGTCACGCCACTGACCAGCGCTTCCCGAATGCCCAGGGCGATGCCCTGCGCCACCCGGTCCAGATAGTTACTGTCCTGCAGGTTCAGGCCGTCCACCGGATGGCTGGTATAGCCGATTTCCACCAGGGCCGCCGGCACCCGGCTGTTGCGCAGCACTGACAGCGACTGCGAGTTCTTGAGGCCCCGGCTAAAGGCGCCGGTCACCTCGGTCATGTGGCGCTGCAGCAGGCCCGCCAGCGCGGCGCTCTGCGGGTGGTTGGGGTTCCACCACGTCTCGATGCCGTAGCCGCGCAGGGCCGCGTTGGCGTCCATGGCGTTCACATGGATAGAGACGAACAGCGCCGTCCCCGGGGTCCCCAGGGCCGCACGCAGGGCCAGATCAGTGTTCTTGACGGGATGCAGTTCCCGGTCACTGTCGCGCGTGAGCACCACATCCACTCCCGCCCCTTCCAGCAACTGGCGCACGCGCAGGGCCACGGCCAGCGTGACTTCCTTTTCCACCACTGTGCCCACCGCCCCGGGGTCGCGCCCCCCGTGCCCGGCGTCCAGCACCACACGGGGCCGCACGAAGTTGGCGCTCAGGGCCAGGATGGCCGTGCCGCGCGTGGCCAGCACCGGAGGCACCGCCCCCACCGCGCGCTCGGCAGGCGTGAGGGGGCTCAGGTCGGCCAGGGCGGGCGACAGGTCCAGCACCAGCCGCCACGCGCTGCCCGAGGCCGGGGGCAGCAGCTGCGCGCGCCAGCCGCTGCGCGCCGTCACCGGGGCCGGGGTCAGCAGCGACACCACGCCGCCCCCGACCCCCGGCACAAAGCGCCACTCCCGCACCTCTGGGCTGACGCTGCGCGCGCCCTGTGCGGCCAGGGTCACCCCGCTCAGCTCCACGTTCAGGCCAGCGGCGCCGGGCACCAGCCGGTAACTGCTGCCGGGCGGCAGGTCCAGCACCACCCGCGTCTGACCGGGGTTCTTGCCAATGCGCGGGGCGGCCAGCAGCGCCGCCGTGGCCGCGCCGGGCACGCGGCCCTGCAGGGGCATGGGGCCGCTGAGCACCGGCCCGGGCAGGGCGGGCGCCGGGGGCAGCACCTTGGCCGGGGCGACGGTGTCACCGGGCGGCAGCGTGGGCGTGGCCGTCAGCACAGCCTGCGCCCCAGGGGTGGCCGGGGCGCTGCTCAGCACCTGACCCTGCAGGGCCGGCGCCGCCCCGCCGGTGATGGCTGGCCCCAGATCCAGAATCAGCACGCGGGCGCCGGTGGCCAGGGTGGCTTCGCTGGCCTGCCAGCCGGCGGTAAAGGACAGGGGAAACGGAGTAAACAGGGTGATCTGCCCGGCCCCGGCGCGCACCTCGTTGACGCTGCTGCCGGGGTTGGTCAGCACCCCCGCCGGAATGCGCGCGCCCTGTACGTCCAGCCGCAGGCCGCTGAAGGTGGGGGTCAGGGTGTAGCGGACCCCAGCCGGGAGATCGAACACCACCCGGGTGGTGCTGCCCTGGGTACTGAAGCGGGGCGGCCCGAAGGTCACGTTCTGCATCCCGGTCAGGTTCAGGGGCGCGGCGGGGACAGTGGTCTGGGCCAGCCCCGCGCTACTCAGCGCAAACAGCAGGCCAGATGAGAACAGGATGGCCGTTCGCTTCATGGTGCTCCATACTCTACGGCCAGGCAGTGAGAACTCCTGGT
This sequence comes from Deinococcus arcticus, assembly GCF_003028415.1. Taxonomy (NCBI): domain Bacteria; kingdom Thermotogati; phylum Deinococcota; class Deinococci; order Deinococcales; family Deinococcaceae; genus Deinococcus; species Deinococcus arcticus. The sequence continues at coordinate 136,569 of NZ_PYSV01000011.1, read as the reverse complement.
GCCGTCTCATGGCAGCACTCAGAAAGAAAAGTGACGCTGGGTCAGCTTTTTTTGTCCCTCTATGAATCCGTCAGGGCATCATCAGGGCGCCGGGTCTCATGGACCGGCACGGCGGGTCAGGGCGAGGGGGGCGGGGTAAACGGCTTGGCGGCCGTGCTGAACAGCGCGTCCCAGGTGGCCCGGTCCACCCGGCCCGTGGCCCGCAACCCCGCCGAGGCCTGAAACGCGCGCACCGTGTTGGCAGTCACGGGCCCATACCAGCCGTCGCCCTGGCCACTGCGGGCCGGACGCATCAGGGCAATCAGGCGGTTTTGCACGGCCAGCACGTCGGGACCGTTCAGGCGGGGACTTTGCACCTGCAGGGTGCGGCGGAAAGCCAGCGGCGCGGCCGAGCGGGCCACCGGGGTGGAGGCAGGCCGCACGCTGGCCCCCGCTGAACTGGCTCCACTGGTGGTCGCCCCGCTGGAGACGGTTCCTGCCGCACCAGCGGTCCCCGCCGCGCCCGTGCTGGGCACGGTCCCTGAAGCGGGCGCACTGCCCGGCGGCACATCCAGGTACAGCAGGGTCTGGGCGCGGCCCTCGGGATCAGGCTGCAGGCGCAGGTAGACAGTGCCGCCCGGGGTGCGCAGCCAGTTGTACACGCTGCGCTGGTCATCCTTGCTGCGCCACACCCCGTACAGGTCGTCGCCCAGCGCCCCGGTGAGGGCCAGGCGCGTTTGCTCCACGGTGCGGGTCACGCCCACGCACTGCTTGTTGGCCGTGCCAATGGCCTGAAAGCTGGCTGGGCAGTTGCGCAGCACGCCACCCAGCGACTGGGTCAGCCGGGTGGCGGCGCGCTCCAGGGTGGTGGCCGGGGCACTGGGCGGCGCGGCCAGGGCCAAACCCAGCAGGGCCGGGGCCAGGGGCCACAAAGAGCGAGCAGACACAGTCATGGCTGCAGTGGTAGCACGCGCGGCCTGACGCCAGCTGAGGCTTTTCCCATCCGGTGTTCACATTCGTCTGTTTACTTTGTTTTCTCAAGCCCTTCAGAAAGTTGTGGCACACTGAGGGCATGACCGCACTCTTCTCTCCCTCGGCCCCCGGGCAGCTGCGCGTGGACATCTGGTCGGACATCGCCTGTCCGTGGTGTTATATCGGCAAACGGCGGCTGGAGCGGGCCCTGGACAGCTTTGAGCACCGTGACCGTGTGGAGGTGGTGTGGCACAGCTTTGAGCTGGACCCCAGCGCCCCGCCCGTGCTGGAGCGCACGATGGGCGAGGTGCTGGCGCAGAAATACGGCCGCAGCCCCGCGCAGGTGCAGGCCATGATGGACCAGGTGAGCGGGGTGGCCGCCGCTGAGGGCCTGACCTACCGCTTTGAGCAGGCGCGGCTGGGCAGCACCTTTCTGGCCCACCAGCTCATTCACCACGCGGCGGCCCACGGCCAGCAGGGCGCGGTGAAAGAGCGGCTGCTGCGCGCTTATTTCAGCGAGGGGGCGTGCATGGGCGACCTGGACACCCTGGTGGCCCTGGCCGCCGAGGTGGGCCTGGACCCGGCTGAGGCGCGCACCGCGCTGGCAGAGGGCCGCCACGCCGCCGCCGTGCGCCAGGACGAGACGCAGGCCCAGGCCCTGGGCATTTCGGGGGTGCCGTTTTTCGTGCTAGGCGGCAAGTACGGCGTGAGTGGCGCGCAGGACCCCCAGACGCTGCTGGGCGCCCTGCAACAGGCCTGGGCCGAGGTGCAGCCCCCTGCCCTGACGGTGCTGGGCCGCGCCGATGACGCCGGCACCTGCGAGGACGGCGCCTGCGCGGTGCCGGACACGGCCGGGCCGGACTCAGTGTCCCGGTAAGGCCGGCGGCCGCCCCCAGCGCCTGCTCCCGACGGTCAGGGTCCCCCGGGCCCTGGCCGCTCGTTTTACGCCGGGTCCGGGCTCAGGCGGGGCGCAGCGGCAGGGCTGTCCTCGGCCGGGCGGCCTCCGGCGTCCAGAGGCGGCAGGGTGCCGCCGGCCAGCACGGTCTGCAGGTCCTCGCCGCTCAGACTTTCGCGGGTCACCAGTTCATCGGTCAGGCGGTGCAGCAGATGAACGTGTTCCTGCAGCAGGGCCACGGCGCGGGCGTACTGGCCGTTGAGCAGCCGCCCCACCTCGCTGTCTATGCGCTCGGCGGTGTGATCGCTGTACAGACCCTGCACCGGGCCGCCGCCCAGGTACGCGCTGCCTTCCTGCGCCAGGGCCAGCCCGCCCAGGTCGCTCATGCCCCATTCGGTTACCATGCGCCGCGCCAGCCCCGTGGCCTGCTGAAAGTCGTTGGCGGCCCCGGTGGTCACCTGTCCGGTGGCCACCTCCTCGGCGGCGTGCCCGGCCAGCGCCACGCACAGGCGGTCCAGCAGCGCGGCGCGGGTGTGGTGCATCCGGTCTTCCGGGGTGTACAGCGCGCTACCCAGACTGCGCCCACGCGGCACGATGGTGAGCTTGTGGGCCTTGTCCGCATGGGGGAGGAGTTGGGCGGCGAGGGCGTGACCGACCTCATGAAAGGCGGTGACCTTGCGGTCGGCTTCGCGCACCACCAGACTGCGCCGCTCCGGGCCCATCAGCACCCGGTCTCTGGCTTCATCCACATCCCGCATCGTGATGCGTCCCCGCCCCGAGCGCGCCGCCAGCAAGGCCGCCTCATTCAGCAGATTCTCCAGGTCCGCGCCCACCATCCCCGCTGTGCGCCGGGCCACCACACTCAGGTCCACCCCCGCGTCCAGGGGTTTCTTGCGGGCGTGAATGCGCAGGATCATCTCGCGCCCCCGCACGTCGGGGGCGTCCACCACCACCTGCCGGTCAAAGCGTCCCGGGCGCAGCAGCGCGGCGTCCAGGACATCGGGGCGGTTGGTGGCGGCCAGGATGATCACCTCCTGTCCACTGCCAAAGCCGTCCATCTCGACGAGGAGCTGATTGAGGGTCTGTTCGCGCTCGTCGTTGCCGCCCTGGAAGCCCAGACCACGTTTGCGGCCGACGGCGTCAATCTCGTCAATAAAGACGATGCAGGGCGCGGATTTGCGGGCCTGCTCGAAGAGGTCGCGGACGCGGGCGGCGCCGACGCCGACGAACATCTCGACGAAGTCGGAGCCGGAGATGGAGAAATAGGGAACCCGGGCCTCGCCGGCGACGGCCTTGGCGAGGAGGGTTTTGCCGGAACCGGGGGGCCCCACGAGGAGGACGCCGTGGGGAATGCGGGCGCCGAGCTGGTGGTAGCGCTCGGGCTGGCGCAGGAAGTCCACGACTTCCTGCAGGTCCGCCTTGGCCTCGTCGCAGCCGGCCACGTCTGCGAACGTCAGCTTGATCTGCCCCTCCCCGATCACCGACGCCTTCGACCGCCCGAAATTGCTGGCGGCGTCGTTGCCGCCGCCCTGGCGACCGCGCAGCAGCAGAATCACCAGGCCCACGATCAGGGCCAGGGTCAGCAGCACGCTCAGGGTGCCCAGCACACTCAGCCGGGGGGGCGCGGCGTAGGCCACGCTCACGCCCCGGGCCTGCAGGGCGTCCAGGTTCAGCAGGGGATCGGCGGCCAGGGTGCGGGTGCGGTAGGGCTCATTGTTCAGCTGCCCGGTGACCACGGCCGTGCCGCTGTGGTAGGCAATCACCGCACTCTGCACCTCTCCCCGGTTCAGGGCCTGGGCAAAATCCGTGAGGTTCAGGTCGTCCTGACGGCCACGCGGCCACAGGGCCAGGACCAGAAGCACCGTCACGGCCGCGGCCACGCCCCACAGCCACATGGGGCGCTTCAAGCGTTCCTCCGGCCTGCGCCCTTTCTGTCTGGGACCATGCCCCAGTGTAGGCCGCCCCCTGCACCCCAACTGCGAGGCACCTTCCCAGGTCGCTGCCACCTTAAGGGTTCGGTCATGGTGGCGGGACACCAGGGACGAAGCGGCAGACGCGCGTCAGCTTGGCAGGCCATACTCGGCGGATGCGGTTTGCCCGTCTCTCCTCTTCCCTGTCGCCCCTGGCGGCCCAGCGCTTCCGAACCCGCGTCCTGGCCCTGCTGGGCCTGCTGGCCCCCGCCGTGCCGGGCGCGACGCTGACCCTGGCCACGCCCCCTGCCCACGCCGCGCAGCCCTTACTGGGCGCCGTGCAGCTGACCTTTACCCCCGATGACCGCGCGGCCTACGTGAACGGCGCCCCCACCCAGTGGCTGGCCCCGCCCCGCCTGCTGGGTGGGCGCACCATGCTGCCGCTGCGCGAAACGGCGTCGCTGCTGGGCCAGACCCTGCCCGGCAGCGGCCCGGTGGTGCAACTGGCCCGCCTGAGCATAGATACCCGCGCGAACACGGCGGCCCTGGCCGGGGTGCCGCAGCCGCCTGGCACCGTAGCCCTGGTGGGCGGCGTGACCTACGTGAGCGCCCGCACCCTGGCCGACGCCCTGAACGCCAACCTGACCACCGACGATGGCCGCACCTTTACCCTGACTGCCTTGCGTGACGGCGGCAACCCCCTGATTCCGCAGGCGCGCTTTTCCACCGACAAGACGGTGTATGCCCCGGGCGAGCGGGTGGTGTACACCGAATACCCCTTCGACCCGGACGGCGCCGACATCACCGCGCGCCGGTGGACCGGCCGTCAGGACGTGTACTTTCAGCCCGGCACCTATACCATTGGCCTGACGGTGACCAACAGCCGGGGCCTGCAGAGCACCCCCTTTACCCGCACCATCCGGGTGGAGGGCACGCCCATTGACACGCCGCTGACCTACGCCCTGAAGTACGCCCAGCCCGGCGACGCCTTTCCCGACCCGCAGATTCTGACCTATCCCTCGGCGCTGGCCACCCCGGTGGAGGGCCCCAGTTACCCGCTGCTCTTCAGTGACAGCCCCGAGGTACCGGATCAGAGCGGCATTCTGTACCAGGACAGCGTGGTGGGCCGCGCGCGGCTGCTGGCCTATCACCTGAATGGCCTGGGCAAGCCTGCCCGCGTGTACGTGATGGCCCGCAACCTGGAAAGCCGCCCCGTGGAGGTGCGTACCGAGCGCCTGGGCGAGACGGCGCCCACCCGCCTGGAAAGCATTCTGGGGCAGGTGACGCTGCTGGAATATTTCGCTTCGGGCGGCGGCACCACCCTCACCCTCTCGCCGGGGCAGGCGGCGGCGGTGTATGCCAGCCCCACCCTGAACCCGGGCAGCGGCGTGAATGTCATGCAGGACCTGAGCACCTCGGGGCGGGTGGAGCTGACCTTTCTGATTCTGGAAGACAGCCTGCCCCCCACCGCGCAGGTGGCCCAGCAGCTGCCGTACCTGAAGCCCGACGGCCGCCACGTGCGCGGCACCTTTCCGGGCGCGGTGCGCACCCTGCGTGTGAACCTGGGCGCGCTGCCCACGCGCATTGTCATTGGCGACGGCCGGGTGGACCCTGCCCTGACCGGCACCGACGCCCTGACCGGCCAGGGCGTGCGGCTGGCGGGCAACTACGGCGTGCTGTACGACCTGGAAGTGAACGGCGCGGCCGGCACCGTGGTGGCCCTGAGCCCCCGGGGCGGGCTGTACCGGGGCGCCATGAACATTCAGGACGGTCCCATCAACCAGACCATCAAGCTGCCGCGCGTGGGCAACGCCCTGAAGCCCGACGAGCCGGTGCTGCTATGGCGGGCCCAGTCCGACCGCCTGAACATTGATTTCGTGCCCAGCAGCGGCTCGAACCTGCCGATCAGTCTGGTGTTTTACCGCACGCGCAGCCTGAGCGGGTTTGGGGGCGTGCTCAAGACCTACCAGCCGTAGGAGCAGATGGTTGAAAGGTAATCGGTGATGGAGAGAGGAGCGGAGGCGGGTGTGCCTCCGCTTCTTACGTTAAGGACGTTGCCCCTCACGTTGCGGCTTTGCAGGAGAGCACCGCAAAGTCTCCATTCCCGGTGCAACGTCCTTTTTTCGAGACTCGCTCTGCGGCGCCGCTGTTCCAGCCCGCTCGGTTGATCGGGGACTTGGCAGCGAGCGACTTAAGAGTGGGCGGCCAGCCACGCCAGCACGTCGGCGGCGTTGCGGTCCGGGGGGAAGACGGGGAAAAAGACATGTTCCACCACGCCGCCGCGCAGGATCAGGGTGGTGCGGCGCAGCAGCGTTTCGCCGCCGGCCTCGAAGGTGGGGAGCTTCAGGGCGCGGCTCCAGTGCCGGTCGGCGTCCGACAGCAGGGCAAAGGGCAGGTGGAGGCGCTCGGCCGCCTCCTGCTGATAGGCGGTGGGCTGCACACTCAGGCCGAAGACCCGCGCCCCCGCCGCCTGAAGTTCCGCGTGGTGGTCGCGAAAGGCGCAGCTTTGCGGGGTGCAGCCCCGGGCACCGGGAATCTGGTCCCAGCCCTCCGGCACGGCTCCATCCGGGCGGCCCGTTTTGGGGTAGAGGTACAGCACCGTGCGGCCGGGCAGCGCCGAGAGGTCGTACGTCTGGCCATCGGTGCCGGGCAGGCGCAGAGCCGGCACCCGCTGCCCCGGCAGGTGGTCGCAGGCGCCGTCGTCGACCGGAGCGGGCAGGTCGGCGGGAAGGGCGTGCAGGTTGGTCATGGGGGCAGGATAGGCGCAGGGGGGAGGCCGGACGGCTTCTCCCCTGCTCAGGCACCTCCCTTCATGCCGCCTACTCTTCGGCGCCCTTCTTGTCCTTCTTGTAGGGGCCCTTTTCCTTCCACTTCAGGCGCACCGGAATGCCGGCCAGCTGCAAATCCTCGCGGATGCGGTTTTGCAGGAAGCCCTCGTAGGCCCGCGTCACAAAATCGGCGCGGTTGCAAAAAATAGCGAAGGTGGGCGGCGCCGTTTCCACCTGCGTCATGAAGTACATTTTCAGCTTCTTGCCGTGAAAGTTGGGCACGGCCTGGCGCATCTGCCAGACTTCCAGCCAGCGGTTGAGTTCGCTGGTGGGAATGCGGCTTTGCCACTTCTCGTGCAGCTTCATGGCCTCGGCCAGCATGTCGTGAATGCCGTATTCGTTCAGCGCGCTGGTGTACACGCGCGGCGCGTAGGAAATATGGTGCAGCTTCTGGTTCAGGTCCTTTTCCGTGCGCTTGAGTTCATCGTCAGGCACGAGGTCCCACTTGTTCACCACCACGATCACCGGTTTGCCGCTGTCGTAGGCCAGATTGGCCAGCTTGAGCTCGTGGTCGCCCAGGTCCCCCGCGTTCACCACCAGCCAGATCAGGTCGCTGCGTTCGATGGCCGCCTGCGAGCGCTGAATGGCGTAGTCCTCAATGGCGGTATCGGGCTTCTTGCGAATGCCCGCCGTGTCCACCAGCACGAAGCGCTGACCGCCGTAATCCCACTCCACGTCCAGGCTGTCGCGGGTGGTGCCCGGCTGGTCGGCCACAATGGCGCGCTCGCTCTGGGTGATGGCGTTGAGCAGGCTGCTTTTGCCCACATTGGGGCGGCCAATCAGCGAGATGCGGATGGGCGCCACTTCCGGCACGTCCTCATCATCCTCGGGCAGGTGGGTCAGCACCCGGTCCAGCAGGTCGTCCAGGCCGCGCGCGTGCTCGGCGCTGATGGCAATGGGCTCCCCGAAGCCCAGGCCCCACAGCTCGGCCATATAGACCTCGTGCTTGGGGCTGTCAATCTTGTTGGCGACCAGAATCACGGGCTTGCCCAGGCGGCGCAGCCACTCGGCCACCTCGTAGTCGGCCGCCGAGAGCCCCTCGCGGGGGTCCAGCACGAAAATCACGGCCTGTGCGCCTTCCATGGCCCACTCGGCCTTTTCCCGGATGGCCGCTTCCCACTCGTCCCCGCTCCACAGCCCGCCCGTGTCAATCAGGGTGATGCGGTGGTTGTGGTAGAGCATCAGCCCTTCCTTGGCGTCGCGGGTGACCCCGGGAAAATCGGCCACCACGGCTTCACGGCGGCCAATCAGGCGATTAAACAGGCTGGACTTGCCGACATTGGGTCGGCCCACAATGGCAACTTTATGCATAGACGCTCCTTTACGGTGCCGGAACCTGGGCGGCGTCTGCCCGGGGTCCGCCGAAACTGGCCGGTCTTCTCACGGCGAGAAGTCGCTGGCGAAAGGCCAGTCTAGCACGGGGGCGGCGCGGATTGAGGGCCCAGGCACAGAGAGAAGGGCGCACTCGACGAGCCGCCCGCCCCTGCCCCGCAGTACGCTGGGCACCATGGCAAACTCCAGGCGGCGCACAGGGCTGGCGTGGCTTCTTGTTCCTGCAGTCGTGGCGGGCCTGTGGTGGCTGGGGCGCCCTGGCGAGGAGGGCCGCGTGCTGCGCGGGGTCGGGTACGAGGCAGAGGAAGAAGAGGTGTGCCTGGGTGGACCGGGGCGCCTGGTGTTCAGCGGCGAACCTGAACAGGCAGACCTGGTGGCCCTGCAGGGCGCGGTAAGCGCCAATGCCGCTCGCGTCGGCGCTGCGTTGTCGGGGTGGCGCACGGTCAGCCTGCCGGGCGCCATTGAGGCCCAGGAGGCCGACTGGACGCGCGACGGCCAGCGCCACGTGGTACGGCTGGTGGGCCCCACCCCGCTGGACGATGACGCCACGGCGTGCCTGTTCCTGATGAACTGACCCTGGTGACAAGAACCCCGACCTGAACCGTTAACGGCCTCCCCCCTCCCATCTCAACGGTTTGGGAGAGCGCTGAACCCTGTCCATCCCCGGTGCGGGGCCCTGTGTTCGCTTCTCGCCTCCCTCGGTTGACCTCAAGCTCAACCGCCAGCGACCTGGCAGAATGGTGCCATCCAGGCGAAGCGGAAAAGAGAAAGACGGGGTCCAGGCGTAAGCTCCACACCCAGAACCCATCTTCAACGCGGCCGGGAGCGTCCACAGGCCCCCAGCCGCCCGCAGCACGGACCCTTACGGCACCGGATTCAGAATCACGTCGTCGCAGGGCATGTACCAAGACGAGCCGCCAAAGCCGCCCGTGGCCGACGCGCGCTTGAAGCCCAGCACGCTGTTTACGCCCGACAGGGTCAGGGTGAGCGCGCCGCTGCTGCGCACCTGCCCACGCGGCACATCCGCCCAGGTGCCCTTGACCGTGTTGCCGCTGCGCACGCCGGAAAAGACATGGGTCCAGGTTTTGCCGCCGTCGCTGCTCTGGCCCAGCCACCACACCTGATTGCCCAGCTGGCGCACGTAATAGGTGCCGCCGTCATTGGCGCGCCACACGCCGTTCATGTCTTTGGGGGCGGCGCAACTGGCGTGGGCCGTGCCCAGCAGGGCGGCGCAGAGGGTCAGCGGGGCCAGGAAAAACAGTCTGTTCATGGTGGTGCCTCCTGTGGGGTGGGCGCGGGGTGGGCCCGGGAACTGCAGGCACCTTAAAAGAGACGCCGTGATCGCTCCATGATCGGCCGCTGGTCCGCACCGACCCGGGGGCTGGAGGAAGCTGACCGGCACCCAGCCGGGCAGGCCGCCCGCTGCTGACGTAGCCTTCACCCGTGCAGGCGAATGTGGGGCCGGCCTTCATCACCTCGAACGGCAACAAGCCCCCCCGCGTTATGCACGGCTCCACCCCTGGCCTGCGCCGCCGAACGGCGCCAGGCCGTTCTTTTCCAGCTCGCCCGGCAGGACTTGACCTGAGCTGCATACTGCGGTATCTTATTTTTATCACCGCCGAAGAGGGCGGATTTTTTGTTTTGGGCTCAGCGGGGTAGCCTGCGGCATGACGCCGCTGCCCACGCCCCTGGTCCCCACCGACTGGCTGATGGCCCATCTGCATGACCCCCAGGTGCGTGTGCTGGACTGCCGCTACGCACTGAGCGATCCGCTGCTGGGGCGGCTGGCTTACCTGCAGGGCCACATTCCAGGCGCCACCTACGCCGACCTGGAAACCGACCTGAGCGGGCTAGTGCAGGCCGACGGAAGCGGTGGCCGCCATCCCCTGCCCGGCCCCGAGGCGCTGGCCGGGTGGCTGGGGGCGGCAGGGATTGGCAACGACACGGCCGTGGTCTGTTACGACGACCCGGGCACCGGCCAGGGCTTCTACGCCGCGCGGGCTTGGTGGCTGCTGCGCTGGCTGGGGCACACACAGGTGGCGGTGCTGGACGGCGGCTGGCCCGCCTGGGTGGAGGCCAGCGGCGCTGTAACCCTGAGCGAACCTGAGCATTCCCCCGTTCCCTTCCTGCCCCACGTTCAGGCCGACCTCGTGGCCAGTGCCGCCGACGTGCGGGCGCGGCCAGCCGGAACCCTGCTCCTGGACGCCCGCGCCCCGGCCCGCTACCGGGGCGACGCAGAACCCATTGATGCCAGGGCCGGGCACATTCCGGGCGCCGTGAACCGCGAGTGGAGTGGCGCCCTGGATGAACGCGGATACTGGCGCCCGGCCGGGGAACAGGAGGCGCGGCTGGCGACAGGCGGGCAGCCCACCATTACCTACTGCGGCAGCGGCGTGAGTGCCACGCCCAACCTGCTGGCCCGCGAACTGGCCGGCGTACCGCTGGGCCCCGCTAACCGCCTGTACGCCGGGTCCTGGAGCGACTGGATCAGCGACCCCGGACGGCCAGTGGCCACGGGTGAGGAAAGAAGTCGTTGACCCACTGCCACCCGGCGGATTTGTTCGACACTCCTGCCTCTCTGTGCTTTTCTTAGGGGGTGATGAAGAAGCTTCTCATTTGCTCGACTCTGCTGCTGGCTGGCTGCGCTGCCACGACCCCTCAGGAACCTTTCAAGGCGGGCGACTCCTTCGAAATGACGGGCACCACCAAGGCTGGCATGAACGTGCAGCAGATCTACACCCTGCGTGGACGTCCCGACTTTGGCGACGACCTGTGGATTTACAGCGCCAACGGCCGCAAGCCGGACAACGCGCTGCTGTTTATTGAGCGCGAGCAGGACGTTGCGGTACTGGTCGAAGAGACGCCCCCGCCTGCGGACCGGCCCGCCAGTGAAGAATGGATGCTGCTGTGCCTGACGGCGCCCAAAGGGCCCGGCTGGGCCAGCGCCAAGGGCCTGCTGCTGCACAGTACGGCCGACGACATGAGCAAGCTGCTGGACAGCCTGGACAGCGGTTCAGACCTCAGCACCTTTGCAGGAGTGGCGCAGCAGGCCGGCACCTGCACCGTGCGCCGCCTGTAACGTTCCTGAACCCCAACAACCTGACGCTTTTTGAGGACGTTGCACCATGAGGTGCAACGTACTTTTTCGATCCTCGCGCTGCGGCGCCGCTGTCCCAGCCCGCTCGGTTGATCGGGGGCTTGGTAGCGAGTGACTGAACGGCGCCAGGGTGTGTTGTGGCCTGCGCCCGCCAGTCCCGGTTACCCGTCGGCCCTGACTCCGGCCACGCCATCGCTGAATTCCAGTGTCAGGAGCTGCCCGGCCTGTACCTGCGCGGCGCGGGTGATGGGCTGCCCGCCCTCGGCGCGCACCAGGGCGTAGCCCCGGCCCAGGGTGCGCGCCGGGGTCAGGCCCAGGGCCTGCTTCATCAGGGCGTCTACGCTGGCCGCCGCCGCTTCCACCTGCTGCGCGGCGGCCCGGCGGGCGCGGTCCAGGGTCCAGTGCGCGCCGGCCTCGGCGTCCACCAGCACCCCGGCGGCGTGGGCGCGGATGGTGCGCGCGTCCTCCTGGGCCTGGGCGGCGGCGGCCACCACCGCGCGAACGATCAGGGCCGCCGCCTTGCTGGGCGTGTCGGTGCGCGCGCAGGCCACCTCGTCGGGCAGGGTGTCGTCGCGCGCGTGGCCCAGCCCGGTGACCACCGGCGCAGGAAAGGTGGCCAGGGCGCGGGCAAACGGCAGGTCGTTCAGCCACGCCAGATCGGTGACGGCGCCGCCGCCCCGGATCACCACCAGGGCGTCCAGCGGTTCGGCCCCGTGCAATTCCAGGGCCGCCTGCACCCCCCGGCGCAGGCTGGCGGCGGCGCCGGGGCCCTGAAAGGTGGCTTCCAGATACACCGGGCGGACCACCCCGGCCCGCTCCAGCGGATCAATCTCGCGCCGGAAATCGCCCAGCCCGGCGGCCTCGCGCGGGGAGAGCACCGCAAAGCGCCAGAAGTCTGTGGGCAGCGCCAGCTGGCGGTTCAGGCTGTACACGCCCTCGCGCACCAGGGTTTCGCGGCCCTCGGCCAGTCGCAGCGCCGCGTCACCCAGGGTGAATTCGGGGGCAATGTCCAGTACGTTCAGCGCAAAGCCGTACTGCTCGTGGAAGGTGGCCTCGCCAAACAGCAGCACCTTCAGGCCCGCCGTCAGACCCCCGCCCGTGGCGCGGCGGAACTTGGCGTCTAGGGCAAAGCGCTCCCGGGCCCACACGGTGGCGCGGCAGCGGGCCACCTCGCCCTCCTCGCCGCTTTGCACGAGGTCCAGGTAGAGGTGGCGCCGGTCGGTCACGGCGGCAATCTCGGCGCGCACCCACACCGCGCCGGGCAGCCCGCGCGCAATCACCTGCCCCACGTAGGCCAGCAGTTCCGAGAGTTCCAGAAACTGTTCGGGAGGGCGGGACTCGGCCTTGCGGCGCCGGGTCACCGCCGCCCCCCCAGGGCCCGGTCCAGCCCGCCCACGCCGGAGCGCCCCCCGGCCCCCACGGCGCCCACCACGACCCAGAGCCACGACTTCATGGGCACAGAATGGCAGATGGGCGTCTCACTCCACGGCACCGACCCCACACTCTGGCATCCTGGGGCGCATGATTCAGGCGCGGCAACTCAGTACCGGCGAGCCCCTGGCGTGGGCCGGGGAAACCCAGGATGTCTGGGTGGACGTGCAGGGGGTGACTCCGGAAGAAGTCGCGCGCCTGCGCGCCGCTTTTCCCATCAACCGGCTGGCCCTGGAAGATGTGCTGGAACGCGGCCACTGGAGCCGCGCCGAGGTGTATCCCGAGCACGCCTTTATTACCGTGCGTTCCTACGCCCGCCCCGAGGAGGGTGACGAATTCACCGAGCGCCTGAGCATCCTGATTTTCGGGCAGGCTGTGGTGACCATGAGCACCGCTGGCACGCAGGCGCTGGCTGCCGTGTGGCCCCTGGTCGGGCGCGAGAGCGTGAACACCCCCCAGGAGGTGGCCTATGAGCTGCTGGATCACACCGCCGAGACCTTCTTCACGGTGGCCGACGCACTGGAAGGGCGCGCCGACGTGCTGGAAGAACGCATTTTTCAGGGGCAGCGCAACCCGGTAGAAGAGGTCTTTGCCATGAAGCACCTGATCACCCAGGCGCGGCGCCTGACCTCGGAGGCGCGCGAGGCCACAGCGCTGTTAGGGCGCCACGCGGGCGGCACACCCGGCGACCTTGTGCGCTACCGCGACGTACAGGATTCGTTCAGCCGCGCCAGCGGGCAGCTGGACAGCCTGCGCGACCTGCTGACCAGCCTGCTGGACCTGCACCTGGGCCTGCAGGGCCAGCGCATGAACGAGGTAATGCGCACCCTGACCGCCGTGAGCGTGATTTTCCTGCCGTTGACCTTTCTGGCTGGCGTGTGGGGCATGAATTTTGAATACATGCCCGAACTGAAAAGCCCCTACGGCTACCTGCTGGCCTGGAGCAGCTTTCTGCTCATCGGCGGCGTGCTGGCGGCTTTTTTCAAACGCCGGGGGTGGTGGTAAAGGGAGGGGGGCTGCCCTGACCCAGGCGCCAGCAACAAAAAACCCCGCCTGACGCGGGGTCTTGAGGTGGCGCACTCGACTGGATTCGAACCAGTGGCCTGCCCCTTAGGAGGGGGCCGCTCTATCCAGCTGAGCTACGAGTGCAGAGCCGGCGCCAAGAGGCCCGCAAGCGGGCGACGGGAGTATAGCAGGGGGCACGCACACCCGCACGCCGGGCCCGCATTTGCGGCACAATCCAGATGAGACAAAAATGTAAGCGCGGCCTTTCTATACTTCCTTGAGGTTCTTCATGACGAACGCTGTGTACACCATGATTGTCCGCGCCTTGTCGGGCGTCGTCTCTGATCGTGCGGCCGAGACCATGCTGCGCTCGGTGCTGCGCGAGCAGGGGCTCGCAGCTGAAACCGTAACGGCGCAGGACATGCAGAAGGTGCTGTCCGGTCCGCTGCTCGCGCGCCTGAGCACCGTGCTGCCACCGGCCCGCGCCCGCAAGGAACTGCTGAACCTGTCGGGGCAACTGGAAGCGCAGTACCCCAAGGCCCCCACGCTGTTTACCCAGAATGTGCCGCTGGCCACCTGGGACGAGCCGCAGACCGACACCACCTTCGACGATCTGGGCCTGAGTGCCGACGACTTCGAGTTCGATGACCCCGAATACGGCGCCCTGCCCACCACCCGCACCTACGACTTGGCGCGGGCAGAAGATCAGGACGCCCTGATTCAGACCCTGGGCCGCTTCAGTGGCGTGCAGGGGATCATGGTCTGCCGCGCCAGCGGGGAAGTGCTGCGGGTCAAGGCGGTGCGCGATCCGGCGGGCCTGGGCGGCGTGGTGGCCGCCAGCGCCATGCTGTTTCAGAAACGCGCCCTGCGGCTGCTCTCGGCAGACCTGGGGGGCCAGACGGTCTGTGTGTGCCCGCTGGGCGGCTACTGTGTGGCGGTGGTGGCGACCTCGCAGGCCAACGTGGGGCGCCTGATCGTGGAACTGCAGCAGCTGCGGGTGGCGGCGTGAAGCGCCCCGCCGGGCTGAGCCTGCTGGCCGCTCTGAGCCTGGGCACCCTGGGCACGGCCGGCGCCCAGGACCTGACGGCCTACAGCGCCTTGGCCAGCAATCTGGACGGCGCGGTGTCGGCGCGCGCGCAGTCGGCGCAGGCAGCCCTGACCCGCTTGGACGCGGCGCAGCAGGCGCTGGATACCCTGTCGCCTACCCTGCGCAACCAGCAGATTGTGCGCGGCCTGACCGACGCCCTGGGGGGCGCGCGCGCCGCGCTGGCCCGCACCCCGGCTGAACTGGAAGCCCAGGTGCTGCTGGCACGCGGCCTGATGCGCAAGGCGCTGTACGACCAGACCCTGGCCGCCCTGAGCGCCGCGCCCGAGAATGGCGACGCCCAGCTGCGTCTGCTGGCACGCGAGTTCGGCTTGACAGGTCAGGCCGCGCAGGCCCTGGGCCAGGATGCCCGCGCTGGCCGCCTGGAGCGCACCGCGTGGCGCCTGCAGCGCGCCGCCGCCGCCCGGGTCTCGGCCGCCCTGCAGGGTACCCGCGCCGAGCAGACCACCACCTCATACGTGAATCTGGCCCGCGCCACCGGCTGGTTTACCACCGTGCAGGACGCGTCCGGCGTGGGCACACTGAAGGTGTCTCAGTTTGGCGACGCGCTGCGGCAGCTGGCCGGCGGCGACACTGCTGCGCTGGCCACCTCGCTGGGCACCCTGCGCCGGGGCACCGCCGCCCTGAACCGCGCGCTGGCCACCCCGCCCGCCGTGACGGGCACGGGCACCAGCCGCCCGGGGCAGTCCACCCCGCCGCAGGGGGGCACCACCCCGGCGCCCCAGCCAGACCCCACGCCGGCGCCCACACCCACCCCGGCCCCCCGGCCCACCCCCGCCGCTGGCAGCGCCGCCGCCGTGGCCGCCGCCTACGCCGAACTGGGCCGTGCCCAGGCCGCTGCTGGCCACGGCGACGCCGCAGCGGCGCGCGAAGCGCTGGCAGCGGCCTCATCGGCGCTGGCGCGCGTGCCAGCGCCCCTGCGTGACAGCGCCGCCTTTACCCAGGTGACGGCCGCTGCCGAGCGCGCCCAGGGCCGCAGCGCCCTGCGGGTCAGCGACGTGCAGGCCCTGATCGGCGGGCTGGCCAATGCCGAGCGCCAGCAGGCCGGACAGGGCGTCAGCGCCCTGGACACCACTTCGCTGGGCATCAGCCGATGGTTTTCGGGCTGGCTGCGGGTGCTGGTGTTCCTGCTGCTGGCGCTGGCCACCGCCGCGCCGCTGTACCTGCTCAACCTCGCCTTCGGTGGGCGCAACACCTACTGGCGCGCCATCATGACGGGCCTAGGCCTGCTGATGCTGCCCCTGATGCTTGAAGGCGTGTTTGGGTTCCTGGGGGCCCTGGGCGACATCTTTGGCGCCGGGGCCCTGCGCGGCCTGACCAACCTGACCCTGACCCAGAGTGCCTACGCGCTGCCGCTGTGGGCGCTGCTGAGTGCGGTCGCCATTGGCCTGATGGCCTTTGGCTTCCGGGGCCTGTGCGAGCAGTTCGGACTGCTGGGCGCGGGCAGTTCGTCCAAGAACACCACTGTGGAGAGCGCCGCCACCGTGGACTGGGATGAGGAACTCTGATGGCCACCCTGAGCCGACTGCCGGTGAAAATGCTGGGCGATCTGGTCTCGCCCCGCGCGCTGGAACGCATTCTGCAGGACGCCGCCCAGACGCGCGGCGGCTCGCTGGACACCATTGATCCGGGCATGCTTGAGGACATCCTGAAAAAGGAGGTCTTCAAGCGCTTGCAACTGAGCGTGCCTGCGCCGCTGGCGAAAAAGCGCGTTTCGGAAGTGCTTAACGAGATCATGAAATCCACGCAGGAGCGCCTCTTGCCCAACCAGCTCAGTTCCCTGCTGGGGCTGGAAGAGGGCGCGCGGCGCTTCTCGCTGTACTTCGACTGGCCCGAGACCCAGCGCCTGCGCGGGGTGCTGAGCGTGGCGCGCCAGGAGGAAAAAGAGGGCCGGGACATCAGCGCGCTGGTGCAAGAAGGCCAGAACCTGATTGACACCATGGACCGGCGCCTGCAAGAAGGGCTAGTGGAACAGGGCCAGGACCTCGCAGAGCTGCGCGCCACTTTCGCGCGGGTGCAGGGCATGGGCGGCAAGGACGTGCGCCGCCTGGATACCCTGATTGGCCAGATTGACGAGGCCCAGAAACAGGGCACACTGCTGCCCGGCGAGGTGGAGCGCGCGCGCAACCTCACCTTCAACCTGCGCAAGGCCCTGGAATCGTCGGTGGTGCAGACGGTGGAAAACCCCGCTGTGCCCACCTCCGCGACCATTCTGGACCCCAATGCCCAGGCGCGCGTGCTGGCGCTGGAACAGGAACACGCCGCCCAGCAGCTGGCCAGCGTGGAGCGCGAATTTACCGCGCTGCTGCAGGTGCGCGCCGATCTACGTGAGCGCCACGAGGGCCTGCGCACCCTGCACACCCAGGCCAAACTGACCGAGGACGTGGTGAGCGGCTGGCGCGAGGCCCTGAAGGCCGAGCGGAGCGCCCTGCTGGCCCAGCAGCGCGAACAGTTTGCCCGCCTGGAAACCGAGCTGGGCCGGGTGCAGGCCGGCGCCGACACCCGCATTGCCCTGGACTCGGCCCGGCACCTGCTGGACAGCGGCAGCCTGGCCACCGATGAACTGCAGGAACTGCAGGCCATGCACGAGGCCCTGCAGGCCGGGGTGGACGCCAGCGCCCAGCTGGAACTGCAGCGCGAACTGCTGGAAATCGAGCGCTCGGCGCGCAACGTGCCCGGCGCCAGCGCAGAGCTGGCCCCCCTGCTGGCCGAGGCCCGCACCCGGCTGGCCCAGGGCGAGACGGTGGACCCCGCCAGCCTGTGGAGCGTGCTGGAGCGCCGCATGGGCGCCGCCGCCCAGGAGCGGGAGGACTTTGACGCCCGAGCCGACCGCGTGGTGCGGGAATACGACACCGTGCGCCACCTGGCCGGGGAAACCACCCAGCGCCTGGGCCGCCTGGCCGACACCCTGCGTGCCCAGCGCCGCCTGGGGCAGCTGAGTGCCCAGGCCCGGGAACGCTACGCCCAGACCCTGGCCGACGCCGAGGCCCTGCTGGCCGAGGCCCACGCCGAGTACCGCGCCGCGCAGGAAGTGACCTCCACCTTCGGGCAGGACGCCCTGAGCGGCCTGCTGGACGTGTTTGACTTCGAGGAGAGCAGCGCCCCGCTGGCCGCCAACCCCGACCCGGCGCTGGCCCCGCCACCCCCCCCACCCAGCACGGCCGTGACCCCGGCCTCCATTTTCGACACGCTGCTCTCGGCGCCCGCCACACCGCCCACGCCGGCCCCCGCGCCCGTGGCCAGCGCCGAACCAGCCGAAACCTGGACCCTGCAGGGCGGTCAGATTCGCCAGGGGGCCCAGACCCTCTCGGCGCAGGGCATGGCGGCGCTGCTGACCCAGGCCACGGCCCTGGGACTGCACCGCCTGGACATGGGCGACGCCACCCACGTCTGGTCGGCGCGCAGCACCGTGCCCGGCGAATGGCGCCTGGGCCGCGCCCAGAACTGGACCGAACTGGATGAACAGGTGGGCGCGTGGCTGGACACCGGGCTGCCGTGACCCTGCCCCTGGCGGTGGGCGCGGCGCGGGTGCTGCGCGGCCTGACCGAGCAGCAGGCGTTCGGCGCCTGTTGGACCGCTCTGTCGCCCGGTAGCGTGCTCTTTCTGGAAGGCGAACTGGGCGCCGGCAAAACCAGCTTCTCGCAGGGCCTGGTGGCGGCCCTGGGCTTTGCCGGCGCCGTGACCAGCCCCACCTACGCCCTGATGAACCTCTACCCCACCCCGGCCGGGCCAGTGCTGCATGTGGACGCCTACCGCGTGCGCGACGTGGCCGAACTGTACGAGATGGACCTGGACGAACAGGTGCAGGCCAGTCGCCTGAGCCTGATTGAGTGGGGCGAAGGGCTGTATGCCGATTACCCGGCCGCCCCGGTGCTGCGCCTGGAGCACATGAACGATCCCGAAACGCGGCAGGTGACCCGGATCCGCTAAGCAGCCCACGCTTCCGGGGCGCAAATGACTTATTGTCAAGCTTAAGTCCCGGAGGTTACGGCATGTTTGAACACCAGGGTGCGTCCCTGACCAAGAAAGCGGCGCGGCGTGGCCCCGCCCCCGTGCAGGCCCCAGACCTTGCGCCCCACCCGGCGGTGAGCGGCATCCAGGCCCACCTGTGGCGTCCCCAGGTGTTGCAGCGGCAAGCGGCGGGACCAGTACTGCGGGCGTCAGGGTTAGAACAGCAAGAGGTAACACGGCTGCAAGTTCAGCGCCAAGCGGTGAGCGATCAGCTGGCCGCCTTGCCCCAGGTGGAGGGTCAGCCGATTCAACGGCAAGCCCAGCCCGTCCCAGCCAAGCCCCAGAGTCCCGGTGACTGGGTGACGGTGATGCGCCACCAGGCCGAGCAGGTCGAAGGCCAAGCGTTAGATACGCGGCAATACGCCCAGTTCACCGCCCTCCAGCGGCAAGTGGCCAATACCTTGGTCCAAGGCTTCCGTTCAGATCGCGGCCCCGCCCAAGCCCGGTATGACATTTACGGCGAGCATCTAGCGACGCTGCAACGGCATGCGATCAGTGCCCCCGTGAGTCGCGTGGTGCTGGGCCTGGTGCCCGCTGGGGAACGGCTGGCACTTCAACGAGCCGTGGATACAGCCGTGCAACGCCATGAAGCCGAGGCAGGTGGAGCTGCCACCGCTGCCCAACAACAGACCTTGCAGCGGCAGTTGGCCGAACTGGACGCGGAAGCCACGCAACCCGTCTTGCAGCGCATTCAAGCCAGACGGGGCAGCGGTAATCCCTTGCCTGAAGCCATTCAACGGCACCTCGAACAAGGCTTGAACCACGACCTCTCCCGGGTGCGCATCCACGATGATGCGGAAGCGGACAGGCTGGCCAAGGGCGTCAATGCCCTGGCCTTTACGACGGGCAGTGACATCTTTTTCCAGAGTGGAAAGTTCAATCCCAACAGCCAGAGTGGGCTGGAACTGCTGGCCCACGAAGCCACCCATACCGTGCAACAGTCCCAAGGGCGCGTGGGCACCGGGATCGACCCCGATGCTGGCCTTGAAGCTGAAGCCCGGACGATGGGCGCCAAGTTGGCCGCCGCCCCCATGCCTCAGAAGGCGCGCCCGGTGCAGCGTCAGGTGGCTTCCCCGGCCCCCGCAACCGCTGTACAACGCTGGGGCCTGGGCGACCTGAAAAAGCTGGCCGGCTCTGCCCGGGACAAACTGAAGAGTGCGGTCGGCACCGTGCAGAAAGCCGCCCAGCAGCGGATTCAGAAAACCGTGAAGCGCGTGCAGAAGGCAGCGGCGCCGGCGATCACGGCAGCGCGCGAGGCAGCCAGTCAAACCCTGAAGCAGGCCCAGACGCTTCGCAACAGGGTGCGCACCCAGATCAAGGCGGCAGGCGAGACCGCGCGCGAGTACGGTCGCAAAACCCTGCAAACAGTCAAAGGCAAAGCGCAGCAGGCGGTACAGAGTGCCAGAGCCAAGGCCGCGCAGCTGCGTGTCCGGGCCCACCAGCTGGCCTTCCGGGCTGCTTCCACAGTCGCGCAGGTGCAGACAAAGCTGAAAGACAAGGCGAGGACGATCTCGGGAACGCTGCGGCAAGCGGCGTCGACAGCGGCGCTCAACCTGCGGGACAAGGCCACAGCGGCCCGCACCAAGCTCAAGACAGCTGCCACAGGGCTGCTAAACAACGTCAAGACCCGTGCCCAGAACGCCTGGACGCAGGCCAAAGCGGCCGGGCAGCAGGTCCGCCAACGTCTGACCGCAGCGGCAGCAAGCGCGAAAACCAGGATTGCCGCGCTGGCCAAGACCGCCACCACCAAGGCCCAAAGCTTGAAACGCCGGATTGGCGCCAAAGCCACCCGCGCGATACGAACGGCCAAGGGTGGGCTGGGCAAATTCCTGAAAAACCGCCCCGCCACCGCATTGCTGCTGGGCACGGGCGCTGCGTTTACCGCTTTTCAGGCCATTAAGAAGGGCGGCGTGAAGGGCCTCTGGAATGCCGCCAAAGGCAAGGCCTCCGAAGCGTGGAAATGGGCCACCTCCACCGAGGGCAAGGCCACCCTGGCGCGTCTGGCCGTGACCGTGGGAGTCACCGTAGGCGCAGCGGCCCTCACGGGCCTGACTGGGGGCCTGGCCGCACCGCTGCTGATCATGGCGGCGGGCGGCGCGGCAGGGGGAGCCCTGGGCCGCCTTGCTCAGAACAAAGTCCTGCTGGGAGACAAGAAGTACCAGGGCAAGATGAGCCTGATGCAGGGGGTGCTGGATCCCAAGGCGATGGCTTTTGACGCTGCGCTGGGCGTGGTGATGGGTCCGGGCGCCGCACTGGCTGGTGGGCTGGTCAAAGGCGCCGCTGGCAACCTGGGCCGCTACGCACTGAGCCCTATGGGCAAGGGGCTGGCTCAGGGGGCACGGCGCCTGGTTGCTGGACGTTCAACAGTCGTCACTGGCCGTGCCGCGAGTGCAGCTGGGGCCCCTGCCAGATTGACCAACAGGGCTCTGACAGATCGTGCTCGTCTGGTCTGGAAAAACATGAAGCAATACAACACCAAGCTGGCCCGGGAGACCTGGGCAGATATGCAGCAAAGTCTGTATGGGAGCGCAGGCATCGCCGGACGTGCCACGAAGGAGACGAAGCAACTTCTCGGCGGTCGCAAAGCGCTGAAGGCCAAGCGATTCGATGCTGCCCATAGAGCGGTGGATGCCATGCTGCCCCGGCAGGTCACCCAGTTGGCCGCCTCCCTCAAACTCCCCACCCACTTCAGCCAGGACAAACTAAGGAAACTGCTGGCGCAGCGACTGGTGCAGACCAATCACCGGGTTGTGGCGCGGCCCATTGCTCAGCAGGCTCTGGCAGCGTCCCGCAAGCAATCCTGGGCTGACCTGAAGCGTGCCGCTATCGGGGCACCTCGCCGGAGAGGAGAAACGGCAGGCCGTCGCGTGCTGCGGGGGATAGGAAGCCTCTTGGCCATCGGACCTCGCGCCACCTACCGCACCATTCTGGAAAAAGATGCTGGATGGAGCAAAGCCATTCAGTCGGGGGCAGGAACGGGCCACATGATTGCTTCAATCACCAGTGAGGCTGCGAAAGGCGCCGTGCTGGCGGCCAAGACCGAAATGGTCAAGCCGGATGGCCAGCAGCAGCCGATCAAACCACTCAAAATCGGCTTGGAGGCTTACCTCAACTCCCTAGGCTTTAATCCTGACTACCTGAACGAAAAGATGATCGGTGCAGGGCTGACTGACGCCGGGAAAGGGCTGAACACCAGTATTGGCGCAGGCGGTATGAACGATCCGGTGCAGCTTGAAGACGGGCCACAGGTAGGGGCACCGTAACCATGTTTTGGAAGAAGAAGAAATTTGAAGTCGCCCCACCCTTCCTAGGTTCGGCTTTCGACTTGGCCGTCGACTACTGCCAAAGACATGAGGTGGTAAAGCACTTAGACGCTTCCGAGATTCATGTGCAACTCGGAAGACACATCATCTGCATTTACAAAGGCCATGATCATTCTTGGCTGAATGCAAAGGCGAAGCTGGCACCTGATAATCTTGATGTTGCCCAAAGGGAAAAGTATCTGAACTTAACCAAGGTTCAGTTCGAAAATATAACTGCTATTCTCGACCATGAGGGCAGCGGCCTGACTGCCAGATATCACCAACTGATGAGGTATCAGGGCAAGCCAGAGATGCACGTTTTCAATATGCTCTCGACCTTCGACTATCTTCTGAACAAAGATGACTCCAGGCTCTATCCCCCGAAGGAGGTTCGTTTCGTTTGCGACGGCCGCTCCTTTGATAATGCTTCAGAAGCCCTTGTCCACTATATGAAGCATGTTCGGCGTTGCCGGGTCAGGGAAGTTCAGCCGGAATACATTGCGTTTGATACCGCAGGAGCTTATGCGATAGTTGGCCTGAAACATCTGTCACATGAGTTTAGTATCAGATATGGTTTTTCTGACTTTGTGCCTCTAATTGAAAAATCGAAGCACAGCCTCACACCACATTACTTTGCCGCTGCATACCGGAAAGCTCCCCTCCCCACTGCTTCCTATTGCTTCGACGATGGAGTCTCGGAGCTCGCCATTTCCGGCACCCTCACTGCAGGCACCGAGGCGCGGCCTATCTTCACTGCCACCCTCAGCGCCCTGTATCAGGTCCTGCTGGACAGCACCGAACGCATCAAGATGAACCCTGACCTGCTGACCGGCAAGCAACAGCTTCACTCGGAAGAAGAGTCCATTCAGCAGGCCAGGAAGTACGAAGGCGACAAGACCGGCGGCGTGGAATTTCTTTCTGACGCCTGATGCCCACAGGAGACCCCATGACCCAGACCATCAAATTTGGCCGTCAGGCCACCCAGCGCTCGCCCTTTGAGATCAATGGCCTCTCGTTTGCCTCCTTGCCCCTGTCGCTCGCTGAAGAACGCGATCTGGCCTCTGCTGGCCAGGACGCTGAGAGTGACGACGCCGTGATGGACGCCCTGCTGAAGAAACTGGCCGACCTGTTGAACACCCGCGCCCAGGGCCAGTCCGTGACCGTGGCGTGGCTGATGGAGCATCTGAGCCCAGGTGACCTGGAAGGCATCGTGGCCCATCTGCGCGGCGAAGACACTGAATAACCGCACCGGCAGGCGGCGAGAGGATGGGGGTCCTCCCGCCTTCGCCATTCCTTGAGAAATCCGCCTCGCTGGCCCCCGCTGTCAGAATGGGCGCATGTGGACGCTGGTGCTCAACTGCGGCTCAAGCAGCGTGAAGTTTGCCCTGCTGAATCTGGACGATGACCGGGTGGGCCTGACCGGGCTGGCAGAGCGGCTGGGCTCGGCCGGAGCCTCGGCGCGGCTGGACATGGAGGGCGAGCGGCGCACGGCGGACCTGAGGGGCGGCAGCTACGCCGAAGCCTTTGCGGTGCTGGCCGGTGCCCTGGACGAGCTGGGCGTGCGCACGCAGGTGGGCGCCGTGGGTCACCGGGTCGTGCACGGCGGCGAGCGGTTCCACGCGCCCGTGCGCCTGACGGACGAGGTGCTGGGCGAGATCCGGGCCTGTGTGCCCCTGGCGCCGCTGCACAACCCGGCCAACATCGCGGGCATTGAGGCGGCGCAGGCGGCCTTTCCCGACGCGGCCCATGTGGCGGTGTTCGACACGGCCTTTCACCAGACCATGCCGGAGGTGGCCTACCGCTACCCGGTGCCGGGGGACTGGTACCGCCAGCATGGCGTGCGGCGCTACGGCTTTCACGGCACCAGCCACGCCTACGTGGCCGCCCGCGCCGCCCAGGACCTGGGCCGCCCGCTGGCCGAGCTGAATCTGGTGACCGCTCACCTGGGCAACGGCTGCAGCGTGTGCGCGGTGCAGGGCGGGCGCAGTGTGGACACCAGCATGGGCCTGACGCCCTTAGAAGGGCTGGTGATGGGCACCCGCAGCGGCGACGTGGACCCGGGGCTGCACGATTACATCGCCCGGCAGGCAGGTCTGAGCCTCTCGGAGGTCACCTCGGCCCTGAACAAGGAGAGCGGCCTGCTGGGCCTCTCGGGCCTGAGCAATGACATGCGCGAACTGGAAGAGGCCGCCGGGCGGGGGCACGCGGGCGCGCGGCTGGCGCTGGACGTGTTCGTGTACCGCCTCGCCAAGCAGATGGCCGGCATGGCGGTGGCCCTGGGCCGCGTGGACGCGCTGGTGTTCACCGGCGGAATTGGCGAGAACAGTGCCGCAGTGCGGGGAGCTGTGCTGGCGCGCCTGGGCGTGCTGGGCGCGGCCGTGGATGACGAGGCCAACCGCGCGGCCGTGCGCGGCCAGGCGGGCCGGATCAGTGCGCCGGGGGCGCTGGCCGCCCTGGTGGTCAACACCGACGAGGAACGCATGATTGCTGAACAGACCCGCGCGCTGCTGGCCGGGGTGAGCGCATGAAGACGCTGTTTGTGGCGCCCACCCGCAACGGCGTGGGCCTGACAAGCACCGCCCTGGGCCTGACCCGCGCCCTGGAGCGCCAGGGCCTGAAAGTGGCTTTTCTCAAGCCCATTGCCCAGACGCACGAGCCGCGCACCGATGACAGCGTGCATTTCGCCCGCACCCTGGCGCACCTGAATACGCCTGACCCCATTGCCCTGACCCTGGCCGAGGAACAGCTGAGCCACGGCGCGGAAGAAGAATTGATGGAAAGCGTGGTGGCCCTGGCACGCGAGGCCACAGCAGGCGGCGCCGACGTGCTGGTGGCCGAGGGGCTGGCGCTGACCGAGCGCAACCCCTACGCCTCGGCACTGAATGCCAGCCTTGCGCGCAATCTGGAAGCTGATACGGTGCTGGTCTCCAGCCTGGCCGGGGTGGGCGCCGGGGAACTGGCCGACGAACTGGAAATCACCGCGCAGGGCTACCGCCGCAGTGACGGCAGCGGCCTCAGCGGGTACGTGCTGAATTTTGCGCCGCCCGCGCTGGACTACGGCACCCTGATGGCCGAACTGCGCTCGCGCAGCCGCGTGCTGGCCAGCGGGGAATTGCCGCTGCTGGGCGTGGTGTCCAGTTCGGCCGACCTCACGGCCCCGCGCACCCTGGACGTGGCCCGGCACCTGGGGGCCGAGGTGATCAACGAGGGCGAGGCGACCCTGCGCCGCGTGACGAGCACCGTGGTCACGGCGCGCACGGTCCCCAAGATGGCGCACCTGTTTGTGCCCGGGGCCCTGGTGGTCACGCCCGGGGACCGCGAGGACGTGATCATGGCCGCTGCCCTGTCGCACCTCAGCGGGGTGCCGCTGGCGGGGCTGATGTTCACCTCGGGCAGCGCGCCCGAAGCCTCTATTGAGCGGCTGTGCCGCGCCGCGCTGGGCAGCACGCTGCCGGTGCTGCGGGTGGAGACGAATTCGTTTCAGACCGCTTCGCGCCTCTCGCGGCTGGACGCGCGGGTGCCGCACGACGACCTGAGCCGCATGGAGCGCATTCTGGAGTTCATCGCCGACCGGCTGGATACGGTGCCGCTGGGCACCCGCCTGCGGGCCCCGGTCAGCAGTGGCGAGCGGCGCCTGCCCCCCAGCGCCTTTCGCTACGAGCTGATTCAGAAGGCGCGCGCGGCCGGTAAACGCATTGTGCTGCCCGAGGGCGATGAGCCCCGCACCGTGAAGGCCGCCATTCGCTGCACCGAAAAGGGCATTGCCCGCTGCGTGCTGCTGGCCAAGCCCGACCGGGTGCGGCAGGTGGCCGAGGGCCAGGGCCTGACCTTACCGGAGGGTCTGGAGATCCTGGACCCGGAAAGCATTCGCCAGCAGTACGTGGCGCCCATGGTTGAGCTGCGCAGGAACAAGGGGCTGACGGCCCCGCAGGCCGAGGCGCAGCTGGAAGACACCGTGGTGCTGGGCACCATGATGCTGGCGCTGGGCGAGGTAGACGGGCTGGTGTCGGGCGCCATTCACACCACCGCCAACACGGTGCGCCCGGCGCTGCAACTCATCAAGACCGCGCCGGGCGCCGGGCTGGTGAGTTCGGTGTTCTTCATGCTGATGCCTGAACAGGTGCTGGTGTACGGCGACGCCGCCATCAACCCCAACCCGGGCGCCGAGGAGCTGGCCGATATTGCCATTCAGAGCGCCGACAGCGCCCGCGCGTTCGGAATTACGCCCCGGGTGGCCATGCTGTCGTACTCCACCGGAGAATCCGGCAGTGGCGAGGACGTGGAGAAGGTCAAGGCGGCCACGGCGCTGGTGCGTGAGCGGCGGCCCGACCTCGTGGTGGACGGCCCCATGCAGTACGACGCGGCCAGCGTGCTCTCGGTGGGCCAGCAAAAGGCCCCGGGCAGTCCGGTGGCCGGGCGCGCCACCGTGTTTATCTTCCCGGACCTGAACACCGGCAACACCACCTACAAGGCTGTGCAGCGCGCCGCCGGCGTGGTGGCGGTGGGCCCCATGCTTCAGGGCCTGCGCAAGCCCGTGAACGACCTCTCACGCGGCGCGCTGGTGGACGACATCGTGTACACCATCGCCCTGACCGCCATTCAGGCCACGCAGGTGGAGGGGCAGGGGTAAAATGAAGCTGTTCGGTAGCTCAGGGGAAGAGCACTCGCTTTGCAAGCGAGGGGTCGGCGGTTCGAGTCCGCTCTGAACGCCGGGGGCCGCCCACCTTGCCAAGGTGATGCGGCTCCCACCTTTTGGGCAAACGAGCGCCGCAGGCGACCCGGGCCCGCTACACTGCAGAGGTCCGGTAGCTCAGTGGAAGAGTGCCTGCCTGTCACGCAGGAGGTCGGCGGTTCAATTCCGTCCCGGACAGCGGAGGTGGCCCGTTTTCATAAAGCGGTGTCCACCTCCACCTCTCTTTGACCTATGGACCCCGATCTGACCCCCCTTGACTGGCAAACAGCGCAGCGCGTGCTTCAAGCCGTGTTGCGCAATCCGGCCCTGGCCGATGATCAGCCCGCCTTCCGCACGCTGGTGGCTGGTGTGAATCGCCTGGGGCGCAAGCACGCCCGGCAGGCAGAAGAGGCCGCCCGGCACCCACCGCCAAAGCCGGACTCTGGGCGGCGCTGCTACATGTGCCGGCAAACCTTTGGGCTGGCCGACGCGGGCAATCCGGCCCTGTGCGCCCCGTGCGGTCAGCTGAACCACCGCAAGCGGCATGCACGCGCCGACCTGAGCGGCCGGGTGGCCCTGCTGACCGGTGGCCGGGTAAACATTGGGCACGCGGCAGCCCTGCGGCTGCTACGCAGTGGGGCCCAGGTCATCGTGACCACCCGCTTTCCACAGGACGCAGCGCGGCGATTTACCCAGGAGCCAGACGCCGCCGAGTGGCAGGGCCTGCTGACCCTGTACGGCCTGGACCTGCGGGATCTGCGCGCGGTGCAGGCGTTTATAGAGGAACTGAGCCGCACCCAGCCCCACCTGGACCTGCTGATCAACAACGCCGCGCAGACCATCGCGCGGCCGCCCAGCTTCTATGCCGCGCTGCTGCAGGGGGAGCGGCAGGCCCTGCCCGGTCCCCGGCTGGCCCTGAGGATCGCGTGGCCTGCGCCCAGCTTGCCAGACAGTTCTGCTGCCCCTTCACTGTTCGCCCCACCCGAGCCCCTGAACCGGCATGGTCACGCCCTGGACCTGCGCCCCCACAACAGCTGGACGGCCCGGCTGGAGGAGGTCGAGGCCCGCGAATTGCTAGAGGTGCAGCTGGTGAACACCACCGCGCCCTACCTGCTGTGCAGCGGCCTGCTGCCTCTTCTGCGGCGCTCGCCGTTCGAGCGGCGCTTTATCGTGAACGTGAGCGCTGTGGAGGGACAGTTTTCACGGGCTGACAAGAGTGACCGCCACCCCCACACCAACATGGCCAAGGCGGCGCTGAACATGCTGACCCGCACCAGCGGGCCACGGCTGGCGCGCGAGGGCATTTACATGACCAGCGTGGACCCCGGCTGGGTATCGCACCAGGAGCCGCATCCCCAGCAAGAGCGCATGGCGGCCCAGGGCTTCCGGCTGCCGCTGGACCTGGACGACGCAGCGGCCCGGCTGTGCGATCCCATGTTCAGCGGCCTGAACGAGCCTGGGCGGCCCCTGGCCGGCGTGTTCCTGAAAGACTACCGGGTGCAGCCCTGGTGACCGTCCCTCGCCACCAGCGGGCCACCCTCTGCGCGGCCGAGATCCCGGATGGCGCGGGCTACGTGCTGGACGGGGTGCCCTACGGTGTGCCGGGCCCCGTGAACCTGGGCGCCGCCGCACTGGCGGCCCGGCACGCGGCGGCGCTGGACTTCCGGGCGCTGGTGCCAGGAGCAGGGGAAGAGGACCGCGCCCGGCAGGCGGCTACACTGGCCGGGGCCCTGGCGCGGCTGGCGGCTGGGCACCCCCTGGACGCGGCGGCGCAGAATGCACTGAAGACGCATCACCCGCACGCCACCGGCACCGTGCTCATCCGCACCGATGGCAGTGCCGACAAGGGGGACGGTTCCCTGAGCCTGGGCTACCTGCTGGGCGCAACCCCCTACGCGGCCGTGCTGCGTGATACCCGGGGCCACGAGGGGCTGGCCGAACGCGAGGCCATCCGCATGGCCCTGACCCACGCCCGCGCCCTGGGCTACGCGCGGTTTCAGGTGCAGAGTGACCACAAGTTCCACGTGCGCCGCTATGCCGAGGCGCTGATTCACCGGGGGCGGCGCCAGTCGCCGTCGCTCGAACGCCTGGACGCCCTGGTCGATGCTCTGGGGCCAGCGGTCACGTTCGAGTACATGCCCACCCTGGACACCGACGCCCCACACCGGCTGGCCCTGCACGCCCGCGCCCTGGACCGGCTGGCCCGGGGCCTGCCCCTCTCGCGGGCGCAGGCGGTGGCGCTGCGCCGGGTGCACTACGCGCTGAAGGCAGGCGGACAGGGCCCTTACTGAGCGGCAGCTAAGTAGCTCGCTGTTGATCTTTAGATCAACCGAGCGGAGCGAGTATCGAAAAAAGTACGTTGCACCGGGAGTGGAGACTTTGCGGTGCTCTCCTGCAAAGTCGTAACGTGAGGTGCAACGTCCTTACCCTTCGGCCACCGCCACCACCACCTTGCCGCGCACCTCGTCGCCCTCGGCGTAGCGGTGGGCGGCGGCAATGTCGTCCAGGGCAAACACCCGGTCCACCGGCACACGCAGCTCGCCGCCCTCAATCAGGCGGGCCAGAAACGCCAGGTCCAGCCCCCGCTCGGCGGTGTGCATGGTGGCCAGGCGCGGGTGGGGCCCCGGGCGGGGCAGCATGGCGGCCGCGTCGCCCAGCCGCGTGGGCAGCGGCCGGGTGCTGACCAGCACGCCGCGCTCGCCCAGGGCCGGGCGCACCGCTGCAAAGCTCAGGGCCGGCGGGGTGTCCAGCACCACGTCCCAGGGCCCGGTCTGCGCCCAGTCCAGGTCAGCGGGGGCCAGCACCTCGTCGGCGCCCATGGCCTGCACGAAGGCGTGTTTTTCCGGGCGGGCCACACCGGTGACCAGGGCGCCCAGCACGCGCGCCAGCCCCACCGCAAAGGAGCCGATGCCCCCGGCCGCGCCGTACACCAGCACCCGGGGTCGCTGGCCGGTGCGGCGCGGCTGCAGCCCCCCCTGGGCGCGCAGGGCCTGCAGGGCGGTCAGGGCTGCCAGGGGCACCGCCGCCGCCTGCACCGCCGGCACCATCCGGGGGGCCAGCGCCGCGCGGCCCTGGCGCACCGTCACGTACTCGGCGCTGCCACCCGCTCGCAGGCCCAGCAGGGCGTACACCCGCTCGCCGGGCCGGAAGGCGGTCACGCGCGGGCCGCAGGCCACCACCTCGCCGCACACGTCAAAGCCCACGGTCAGGGGCAACTGCCGGGCCGCCAGGGGCCCCAGGCCACCGGCCCGCAGCGCCAGATCGGTGGCGTTCACACTGCTGGCCGCCACGCGCACCAGCACCTCGTCGCCCCCGGGCGCGGGCCAGGGCACCTCTTCCACGCGCAGCACCTCGGGGCCGCCGAAGTGGCGCAGCCGGGCAGCCCTCACGGCCTCCGCCCTGCCGCTGGGCTACGCACTGACGGCGGGGGCCTGACGCAACAGGGTGCCCTGCTCGGCGGCGTCCAGCATGAAGGCGGCCACACTGGCGCGCGGCACGCGGGGGCCGGTACGGCCCACCGGCCCGGAGCGCACCGGCCCCGCCGGCCCGTCGGTCAGCATGGGCGCGCGCACCACGGTCCAGTCCAGGTCCGAGGTGCTCAGCAGGCGCACGTGTTCCGCCGCGTCACGCAGCACGTCACCCTGCAGCACCTTCAGCAGCGTGCGGAAGAGGTGGTCCACCGGGCCCGGCACGTCCCCGGGGAACGGCACCCCGGCCCCGGTCAGCGTGACCACCCGGCGCACACCGGCCTCTGGCATCCGGCGCACCAGCACCTGGGCGGCCTGGGTCATCACGCCGGCTGCGTCGCCCTTGACCGGTCCCAGGGCACTCAACACGGCGTCGGCGCCGCGCAGCGCGGCCTGCACGGCGGCCTCGTCCTGCAGGCGACCGGCCACCACGCTTAGGCCAGGGCGGGTGCTCAGCACTTCGGGGCGGCGGGCCAGGGCCTGCACCTCGTGGCCCCGGGCCAGCGCCTGATCCAGCAGCAGGCGGCCGGTGCGGCCAGTCGCGCCCAGCAGGGCCAGCTTCATAGGGGGCCTCGGCAAACAGCAGTGGGGGTCATGGGCCCAGGCTAGAAAACAAAGCCCCCCGAGCGGAAGCAGGAGCACAAAGAAAAGCCAGTATGGTTTTGGAAACCCTGACGCTTCCCTCTGGGAACAGTTACGCTGCGGGCATGAAATACGGTCAGGCGATGGTGAGCCGCCCCGAATGTGGCGTGGAGCGCACCATGCAGGTGATTGGCGGCAAGTGGACCACCCTGATTCTGC
The DNA here is from genome assembly GCF_003028415.1 of Deinococcus arcticus. NCBI lineage: Bacteria > Thermotogati > Deinococcota > Deinococci > Deinococcales > Deinococcaceae > Deinococcus > Deinococcus arcticus. Next base: position 105,762 of record NZ_PYSV01000011.1, on the reverse strand, counting down.
GCGACCTGCTGGGCGGCACGCGGCGCTTCAGCGACCTGAAACGCACCCTGGGCCGCGTGTCGCCCAAAACCCTGACCGAGCGGCTGCGCCAGCTCGAAGCGCAGGGACTGGTCACCCGTACCGTCTACGCCGAGGTGCCCCCCCGGGTGGAGTATGCCCTGACCGAACAGGGCCAGAGCCTGGGCGAGATCATTGCGGCGATGGCACGCTGGGGAAGCCGCTGGACTCCACCCGCCGGGGCAGAAGTCCCTGAAGCGGCGAGCGCGCCCCTCAGCGGCGCGAGGTAAGCCACAGCAGCCCTGCGCCCGCCACCACTGCGATCACGTCCGGCGCGTAGGCCGCCACGGCGCCGGGTACCGCGCCGTTCTCGCCCATCACGCGGAACACGCTGTAGGTGGCGTAGTAGGCAAAGGTCAGCAGCAGCGCCCACACCAGCCCCAGGTCGCGCCCGCTGCGAAAGGAATACACCGCCAGTGTCACGGCAAAAAAGGCCAGCGCCAGGGCTGCCAGCGGCCCGGCGAACTTCTGGTGCAGGGCCGTAAAATCCGCCGGCGCGCTGATCTTCTGCTGGCGGTAGGTCTGCGTGCGGCTCCAGAGCACGGGCAGGGGATCGTAGATGGGCTGGGCGGTCTGGGGCTGGCCCCCCAGGTCGGTGCCGGTGTCCTGCAGGGGCAGGCGGCCCTGCTTGAAGCTGAGGATGGTCGAGGGCCGAGGATCGCCGTTCTGGTAGGTCACGCGCTGGCCCTGGCGCAGTTCCAGCACGTTGGTTCCGGGGCGCAGGCGGCCGGCGGCGGCCGTGATGACCTCGCTGGGCAGGGTGCCGTCCACCATCGTCACGATGCGCAGGTCGCGCAGCTCGCCGCCCGGGCGCACCTCACCCACGCTGATGGCGCGGTTCAGGGTGTCGCGCAGCACCACGTTCTGCCCCAGGCCCAGCACCCGGGGATTGTCCAGCACAATCTGGCGCTGCACGGCGCGCGCTTCCACCCGGGCGCGCGGCACCAGCCCCTCGCCCAGCGCAAAGGCCAGCACGGCCACAGCGGCCCCCAGGCCCAGCACCGGGCGGAACAGCCGCGCGGCCGGAATGCCCGAGGCCACCGCGCTCTTGATCTCGCTGTCGGCCGCCAGGCGCGACAGGCCCAGCAGCACCGCGAACATCAGGGCGATGGGCAGGGCGCGGGCGGTGGCTTCAGGCACGCTCAGGGCCAGCACCCGCGCCACCAGCACCGGGTTGGCGCCCTTGGCCAGCAGCGGCGCAATAATGCCTTCCAGGCTGGCCAGCAGCAGCAGCGTGATCACGGCCGCCACCCCCCCAGCCAGAAACGGCAGGATTTCCGAGAGCACGTAGCGTTCAAAGGTCTTCACCGCAGCCTCCAGGCCAGGGCGGCGGCCAGCAGCACGAAGGCCAGATTGGGCAGCCACGCCGCCAGCGCGGGCGACAGCGCCCCGGCGCGCGCCAGCCCCGGCACTGTGGTCCACAGCACGTAGAAGCTCACCAGAAACACCAGCACGGCGGCAAAGGCGGCGGCGCGGTTGCGCAGCAGCAGCCCCAGGGCCCCGGCCGCCAGGGCGAACACCACGGCGGTCAGCGGGTCGGCCATGCGGCGGACAATCTGAAACGCCGCCTCGCGCTGATCGGCAGGCAGCACCTGGGGATCGGCGGCGCGCGCGCGCAGGTCGGGGGTGGTGGTCTGCTCGGCCTTGGCGGGCGGGGGGCGCAGGGTGTCGGTCTGCGGCACGGTCAGCGGCTTGTTCAGCAGCTGCGGCGGCTGCCCCGGACGGGCGCGCCAGGGGCTGAGCAGCGTCCAGGTGCGGGCCCTGCTGTCCCAGGTGCCGCTGCTGGCGGTCAGGATTTCGCCGCCCCGCTGCACCATCACGCCCTGCAGCTGCGCGGTGGTGCCGTCGCCGGTGCTGATCACGCTGCCCGCGTAGTACAGCGCGCCGGGCGGGGCATAGGTGTACTTTTTCTGCGTCTGCAGCGGCAGTGGAATATTGTAGATGTTGAACCAGGCGGTGTCCCAGCGGGCCAGATTGGACGGCACGATGCGGTCGCCGTTCACGTAGGCCAGCGCCGCCACCAGCACGAAGGGCAGCGCGAGCGGCCACACCAGCCGCAGCGGCGGCACCCCCCCGGCGCTGATCGCCTTGAGTTCGCTGTCGCGCTGCATCCGCGAAAAGGCCAGCAGGATGGCAAACGGCACCGCCAGCACCAGACTCTTGTTCAGAATGCCCGGCGCGATGCTCAGAAAGGCCAGGGCGGCTTTGTCCACGGGCGGGCGGAACTGCAGCAACTTGGCCACCGTGCTGCTCAGGGCGTCGATCATCTGCAGCGACAGAAACAGTGCCACGCCCGCCGCATACCAGCGCGTGACCTCGGCCAGGACGAGGCGAATCAGGAGGGGCGGCACGTGCTGGATTCTAGCGGGCCTGGATGAGGGAAAGGGCGGCAGATGGCGGATGGTCTATGGCAGATGGCAAAAGCGAAGACCTTGCAGAGACAGGAGGACCAACACGCTGTTTTTCCATTCTTAGCGGGGCCTGCAGAGGGTGGAGCGTGACCTGCGTCCCAGACGACATGCCACCCATGCCCCGCTTGACCACCGGCCCGACCACCAGACAAAAGAGAAGGCAGACGGCCTGTGTTCAGCCATCTGCCATCTGCTTTCCGCCATCGGCCCCCGCCTAGCTCGCCTGCGTAGGCAGCGGCGTTTCCCAGCCCTGGCGCTCGCGGCGGGCCACATGCTCGTGCAGCTTCAGAATGGCGTCGTTGCCGTGGGCGCCGCGTTCCTGAATGGCGCGGGCGGTGGCGGTGTCCAGGTAGGCCAGGCGCAGCAGCTCGGTGGCACTCAGGCCGTCTCGGGTCTGCTTGACCCCGCGCTCGCGGCGGATGGCCGCGCTGTTGGTGCCCAGCACGCTGCGGTTGCTGATGCTGCCCAGCTGCCCGAACACCGGGCCCTGGCCGCCGTGGCGCGCCACGGTGCTCATCAGTTCGCGCCGGGCCTGGGTGCTTTCCAGGCGGGCGGCCAGCCAGCGCCGCGCTTCGGGGTCGGGGTTGCGCTCGGCAATCTGGGCCGACAGGCGCACGTCGCCCTGCAGGGCGCGGGTCAGCAGATCCTGGGCCCGCTTGCGCCAGCGCCGGGCCTGCGGGGTGTCCAGCGTGAACGCCAGCCGGGTGAATTCGGGAATGGAGAGGGCCCGTTCGGGGCCGGCGCCGTAGTCGCGGGTGTCGGTCTCCACCTTCAGGGCAGCGAGGGTGGCTTCACAGCGGTCTTCGGTCAGGCCCAGGTGCCCCAGGGCCGAGGGAGCGTGCAGGAATCCGTCCGCGCTGATGGGCAGCCGGACGGTGCCAAAGTCAAGGGTCAGCGGAGCGTTTTTCATCTCCAAGAGTTTAGCACATTTTCTGCTAAAAACATAATGACCTGATGAGGAATAAGGAAGGTTTTTGGAGATCAGGAACACCGGCTCAGACGATATTTTCCGCAGAGTCATTCACCATCAGAACTCATTCACGGCGTCATAGACTCTCGCCCCCGGTTTCGCCCCTTCCAGAATCGAAGGCGCTGTTCATGGACCTGCTGTTCCGGTCCAGCCGGCAAGAGAGAGCAGCCGCAAGGAGCGCTGCCAGTGACAGCTGCCATCGCCCTGACCTGAGCCTGTGGGCAAGCCAAGATGGGGGCTGGATTTAAGTCGCTCGCTGTTGATCTTTAGATCAACCGAGCGGGCTGGAACAGCTGCGCAGCAGAGCGAGTATCGAAAAAAGGACGTTGCACCGGGAGTGGAGACTGTTCGGTGCTCTCCTGAAAATTCGCAACGTGAGGTGCAACGTCCTTAGATGCCCTTCTCTCCCCCGTCCAACTGGTCTGCACGGCGGCCCAGGTTGTTCCTGGCCATGCAGCCCACCCCACAAGGCATAAGCGGCGATCTGAAGGAGCAGACAGCCGCACACGGCCTGCACTCTGCGCGTCCCGAGCTGGCCCGGCAAATAGCCTGGCCATGGGTGACAATAAAAAAAAGCCGCCTCTCTGGGCGGTGATGTCCAGAACTATAGCGCGGTATCCGGGGGGCGTCAAGTTTATGCAGGCGGTGCCAGCCGCGCCAGCGCCCGGCGAAAGACATTCAGCGGGCCGGCACCGTGCAGCACCACGCGCACCTGCAACTCGGGGTGGTCCTCCAGAAACGCGGTGATTGCCCGCAGGCTGACCTCGGCGGCCTGTTCCAGCGGATAGCCGTAGACCCCGGTGCTGATGGCCGGAAACGCCACGCTACTGCACCCGTGCGCGGCGGCCAGTTCCAGGCTGTGGCGGTAAGCGCTGGCCAGCTGCGCAGCCTCGCCTGAGTGCCCGCCACGCCAGATGGGCCCCACGGCATGAAGAACGTGCCGCACGCCCTGCCGGGACAGGTCAAAGGCGGGCGTGATGACCGCTGTGCCGGTGGGCGCGCCGCCAATCTGGCGAATGGCCCGCAGCAGCTCGGGGCCAGCGGCGCGGTGAATCACGCCGTCCACGCCCCCGCCGCCCATCAGTTCCTTGTTTGCGGCCGTCACCACGGCGCAGGTGGTCTGCGCGGCGATATCGCCTTGGATCAGTTCCAGTGGCATGAAAGGCCCTCCTGTGATGGAAAAAGTGCGTGGTCACCGGGCTGGCCGCGTTCAGTGGGTGGCGACCTCATCAAGCTGGGCGTCGGTGAGGGTGTAGCTGCGCAGGGTGTCGGCCCGCACCCGGGCTTCGCGGTCTTCCTCGGTCCACTCGGTTTCGGGGCGCTGGCGGGCCCGCTCGGCGCGCTGAATGGCGTGCAGGTCCTCCACGGCGCGGTCCAGATCGTCATTGACCACCACATAGCGGAACTCGTGGGCCTCGCGGATCTCTTCACGCGCGCGGATCAGGCGCTTTTCAATGCGCTCGGGGGTCTCGGTGGCGCGCCCTTCCAGGCGGCGGCGCAGTTCCGAGAGGCTGGGCGGCATGATGAAAATCAGGATGGCCTCTTCTCCCATGCGGGCCTTGACCTGCATGGCCCCCTCCACCTCAATTTCCAGAATGACGTCCTGCCCGCGCGACAGCGCCGCCTCGATGGGCTCAATGGGCGTGCCGTAACGGTTGCCCACAAACGCCGCGTGTTCCAGAAAACCGCCGCCGCGCGCCTTGGTCTCGAAGTCGTCGGGGGTCACGAACACGTAATGCACGCCGTGTTCCTCGCCGGGGCGGGCCTCACGGGTGGTCCAGGAGGTGCTGTAAAACACGTTCTGCCCGGCCAGCCAGCGCTCGCGCAGGGTGCCCTTGCCCACACCCGACGCGCCGGTCATCACCAGAAGGAGGCCCCGGCGCGGTGGGGTGCTCAGGGGCATGTCAGAAGGAAGGCCAGCGGTCATCCCGCCACCATACCCAATGCGCCCGGCCAAAGAGAACAGGCGGCCCCCACGAGAGGAGGCCGCCCGAGCGTACAGCAACGTTATTTCTTCTTGCCCTTGCCGCTGCTCTTGGAGCGGCTTTTGCCCAGGGCCTGCCCCTTTTCGTAGCTGGCCTGCATCTTGCGCCGGGTTTCTTCGGCCATGGTCCTGAAATCCACCAGGCCCGCTTCAATGGCTTCCACGCTGGGCTTGATGTTGCCGCCGCGCCGGGCCGAGGCCAGGGCGCGGTTGGTTTCTTCAAACCACGCGTCGAATTCCTTGCTCTGTTCAAAGAGCATCTCGCGCGTGTCACGCTCGTAGGTGCCTTCACTGCCACGGCGGCTGAACTGCTTGGGCATGGTGAAGCGCTCGGGCATGTACGCCGCGTCGAATTTGCCCTGCCGCACCGCTTCACGGAACAGCTTGATAAACGTATCGCTGCGCTGGGGGTTACTGAGTTCCTGCACCTGTTCACTGAGTTTCTTGTAAGCCATATCGCGCCTCCTTCAAAGGAGTATGACCGCCTGCCCGCTTCATTGTAAAGCCTGCTTTTTCAACCTTCTTCCCCATTCAGGTCAAAAGGGAGTTCAGGTGAAAAGGGCGTGTGACCTCAAGGGCATCGCTGCGCCGCACCCCCTTCAACCTCAACAGGGGCGCCAGATGATCTTGCCGGGCAACTCTACACCCCAAGTTCCGGCTGACTTGCCTTGTACAGGCACAGAACAGAATTGGGGCAGCAGCTTGTTGCCATTTTTTGCCACACAACGCTGCTGCTTTTCACCCATTTTCTTTTGGCCCCTTCCTTCTTCAATCAAGGACAGGCCGCCGAGCTGCAGACTGTTCCCCGTGGCCTGCACCGCACCCACCAGCTTCAACGCTGTCTTTGATCACGCGGCCTGCTCTTACCCCACACACGTCCTTCTTTACTGTGCACCGTCAGACCATGAAAAACAGCGGCGCCCAATCAGCGCCGCTGCCTTAAAAACTGTTCTACGAACCCTTACAGGCTGCCCTTGAGGGTGGTGGCCACCTTGAAGCGCACCTTGCGGCCGGCCGGAATGGTGATGCGCTCGGAGGTGCCCGGGCGCACGCCGCTGCGTTCGGCCGTCTGGGCAATGCTCAGGGTGCCCAGGCCGGGCAGGCCCACGCTCTGGCCGGAACGCAGGGCCGACACCACGCAGTCGAGCATGGTCGCCACCGCGTCGCCCGCCTGTTTCTTGTTCAGCGAGGTGCGCTCGGCCACCATGTCAATAATCTGGGTCTTGGCGATCTTGCCGCTGTCGGCGCGCGCGGCGTCCGTGCCCCGGGCGGCGTCGGTGGCGCCCCGGCGGCCGGACGTGCCGGTGCGGGCGGCGCTGCGGGCGGGCTGCTTCGCGGCGGACTTGGTGCTCTTGGTCATGAGAAGAACCTCCGAGAACTGAAGTCGAGCTGGATTGTCGGCTCAGGCGCACAGTAACACACCGGCCCGCGCCGTCAAGCCGCCCTGGGCGTGGGTCTTCAGGGGGAATAAAGGGGGCGCGGGGGGGTGAACTGGGCCCCGGGTCATCCGGCTGTTCCTGCCCGGCTTACCGGGCCGCGCGGGCTGGGCCCAGCCGCAGGACCCGCGTGTGCCCGCTCAGGGCGTCAAAGGTCCACAGGCGCCCGCGCAGGGGCTCGCCCACCCCGCCCAGGACCTTCAGGGCCTCCAGGGCCATCAGGGCGCCCACCACGCCGGGCACGGGCCCCAGCACCCCCGCCTCGTCGCACGAGGCCGCGTCGCCGGGTTCGGGAAACACGTCGCGCAGGCCCAGGGCCGGGCCAAACACGCTGACCATGCCGGAGGTGCCGCTGGCCGCGCCCCACACCCATTCGCGTCCCAGGGCGGTGCAGGCGTCGGCAATGCGGTAGCGCGTCTCGAAGTTGTCGGTGGCGTCAATCAGCAGCGCGGCGTCTGAGAGCAGCCCCGGCAGCGTGCGGTCGTCCACCGGTGGAGCCACGCGCACGCGCACCTGGGGATTGAGCTGCTGGGCGCGGGCGGCGGCGCGCTCGGCCTTGGGGGCGCCCACATCCGGGGTGGTGTACAGGCTCTGGCGGTGCAGGTTGCTGAGGTCCACGGTGTCGCCCTCGGCAATGACCAGTTGACCCACCCCGGCGCCTGAGAGCGCCGCAATCACCGGGCTGCCCAGGCCGCCGGCCCCCACCACCACCACCCGGGCGGCCCCCACACGGGCCTGGGCACCGGCCTCCTGCCATTCGGGGACCAGCAGCGCGCGGCTGTAGCGGCGCAGTTCGGCGCGGCTCAGGGGGCGGTCGGGCAGGGCGCTCATGGCGCCGAGTCTAGAGGGCGCGCCCCGCTAGAATGGCCGCCGTATGCCCCCTACCGCCGCGCCCGTGTTTGTGGCCCTCGCCGCGTACCTGCTGGGGTCCCTGGTGGCCGGGGTGCTGTATTCGCGCGCCCGGGGCGCTGATATCCGCGACCGGGATCTGCCGGGCGGCAGCGGCACCTTCCGGCAATATGGCCGCCGCGCCGCCGTGCTGGTCACGGCCCTGGACATCGCCAAGGGGGTGCTGGCCGCCCTGCTGTCCCGCGCCCTGGCCCCCGACTGGGGCTGGCTGGCCATGGGCGCCGTGGTGGCGGGACACTGCTACCCCCTGTTCTTCGGCTTTCGGGGGGGCGGGGGCATTGCGCCGCTGCTGGGCGCGCTGCTGGTGCTGGCCCCGCTGACCCTGCTGGGCACCCTGGGCACGGCGCTGCTGTTTATTCCGCTGTACCGCGCCACACTGCAGCGCCGCGTGGGCCTGAACGCGGTGCCGGCCGCCACGGTGGTGGCCCTGCCGGTGGGCCTGCTGCTGGCCACGCGCTACGGCGGCCTGCTCGAACTGCTGGCGGGCGGCGTGGTGATGGCCGTGCGCAGCGCCCACCTGCTGGCCCGCCCCGGGCGCCCGGAGCGCGCGTGAAGCGGGCGCTGGCCTGCCGGGTGCTGGCGCGCGCCGGCCTGCTGCTGGCCCTGCTGGGCAGCAGCGTGCAGGCCACCGCCACCCTGAGTGGCCGCACCCTGACCGTGGAGCCTGAGGGCACCGGCCCCCGCTGGCAGCGCACCTTTCCGGCCTCGTGGGGGCCGCTGACCGGGCCGCTGGAGCTGGAGGGGCGGGTGCTGCTGGGCGCCGGCCCCGCCGTCTATGAACTGGGCGCGGGCGGCGTGGCTGTGGCCCGCGCCGACCTGAGCGGCGTGGTCACCTCGCTGGACGCCTCGGGCGGGGTGGTGCGCGTGAGCACCGAGCTGGCCGGCCTGACCGAGCGCTTCACGCTGGACCCGGCCAGCGGCCTGAGCGTGCAGGAGCGGGTGGTGCCCCCACCTGTGCCCGAGGTAAGCGGCTGGCTGGCGCGCGTGGCCGACACCACCCCGGCAGGCGAACTGGGCCGCGCCGCCGCGCTGGACCCGCTGAACCCCTTTCTGGCGGTGCGTGAGGCCCGGGCTGTGCGCGCCGACGCCTACGCCGCCCTGAGCGCCGTGCGCCGCGCCCTGGGGGGCACCCTTCCCTTTCCCGCCTGGGTGGCGCTGGCCGCGCGGCTGGACAGCGCCGGCTTTCCCTCGGCCGCCGATCTGGCCCTGGACCGCGCGCGGCGCGACGCGGCGGCGCGCGGCATTGACCCGGCGGTGACCGTCAGCCGGGGGGCGCTGAAAGCCTACGGCGACCCGGCCGGCTACGTGAGCACCCTGCTGGACCAGCGGCGCTTGGCCCGCGCGGGCGTGTGGATGGCCTACCTGCGTGAACTGCACCCCCGCTTTGAAGGCGGCGAGGCGCTGTACGCCCGCTACGCCCAGGCCCTGGAAGCGCAGGGCCGCGAGGGCGAGGCGGGCGAGTGGCGGCAGTTCTCGCGTTCGCTGCGCGCGGGCACCCTGTACAACCTGGGCCCCGAGGGTCTGCGCGGGGTGCGCGACGCCGCGCGGCTGGCCATGCTGGGGCTGGGCGCAGCGCTGCTCTCGGGGCTGCTGGCGGTGGCGGTGCGGGCGTGGCGGCCCCAGGCGCAGGACACGGCGGCGCTGGGGGGCCGCTACCGCTCGTGGCTGCGCCACCCCCTGTCGCGCGCGCGGCGGGTGTTCGTGGCCTACGCCAGCCCCGGCGAGCGCCTGACCCTGTTTCTGCTGGCCCTGAGCCTGCTGGTGGTGACTGGCGGGCTGCACTGGGCCAACCTCGCGGGCGCCGGGCTGCGCTCGCCGGCCCTGGCCAGCGGTACCTACGGGGGCGGCTGGGGCGGGGCCCAGCTCTCGGCGCTGGCGCTGCGCCCCGGTCCCGACGCCGCGCTGCTGGCCGGACTCAGCGCGCAGCTCGACGGCGAGGACGCCCAGGCCCGTGAGGTGTACGCCGCCGCCGACACCGATCCTTGCGTGCGCAACAATCTGGGCGTGATTGCCCAGACGCGCGGCGACGAACCCCAGGCCCGGGAGCTCTACCGCGCCGCCCTGTCGGCCCGGCCTGACCTGGAAGCCGCCGCCTTTAACCTGGGCCTGAACCCGGGCACCCCCGAGGCGGCCTTTCAGCGCACCTACCGTCCCGGCGTGCCCCGGCTGTGCTACCCGGACCAGCGCCGCCTCACCCGCGCCGTGACCGGCGACCTGAGCGTGACCCTGCGCGGCGCCCTGCGCGAGCCGCTGTCGCTGCTGGATCCCTCGGGCGGGGGTTCGCCGCGCCTGGGGCTGGCGCTGCTGGGCTCGGGGGTGCTGGCGGCGCTGCTGGCGCTGGCCCTGCTGCTGCCGGCCTCGGTCCCGGCCCCCGCGCAGGCGCGGCCCCTGGCCTACCGCGCGCTGGCGCTGCTGCTGCCGGGGTCCTCGCTGCTGGACAGTCCCTGGGGCAGCGTGCTGCTGCTGGCCTGGGGCGCGCTGCTCTCGGCGCTGTTTCCCGCCACCGGGCTGGTGGCGGTGCCGGACCTGCCGGGCCTGACCCTGGAAGGCACCCGCACGGCCCTGGTGGCAGGGCTGGTGCTGGTGTATGCCCTGAACCTGCTGGCCTTTGTGGCCGCCGAACTGCGCCACGCCCGCCGCCGCAGGCGCGAAGCGAGCGGCGCATGAGGCTGGTGGTGGGGGTTTCAGGCGGCAGTGGCATGCCGTATGCCCTCTCGGCCCTGCAGGCCCTGCGCGCCCTGAACGTGGAGACGCACCTTGTGGTCAGCAGCGGCGCCAAGCGGGTGATGACCGCCGAGGGCGCCGGGCCGCAGCTGCCGGACCTGACCGCCCAGGCCACGCAGGTTCACGAGGACCGCGACCTGGCGGCCAGCGTGGCCAGCGGCTCTTTCCGCACCGACGGCATGCTGCTGATTCCCTGCAGCGCGGGCACCCTGGCCAAGGTGGCGCACGGCTTTGCCGACACCCTGCTGACCCGCGCGGCGCACGTGACCCTGAAAGAGCGCCGCCCGCTGGTGCTGGTGGTGCGCGAGGACCCGCTGCCGCGCCCCATGCTGGTGAACCTGCTGGCCGCCCATGACGCCGGGGCCACCGTGATGACCGCCAGCCCCGGCTTCTACCACGCCCCGCAGGATGTCGGGGAGCTGCTGCATTTCGTGACCGCGCGGGTGCTCGACCAGTTCCGGCTGGACGTACCGGGCTTCCGGCGCTGGCGCGAGAACGAAGCATGAAGGTGGCCGCCCTGATTCCGGCGGCGGGCAGCGGCACCCGGCTGGGCCTGGGGCCCAAGGCGTTCGTGACCGTGGCCGGGCGCTCGCTGCTGGCGCGCAGCGTCGCCGCGCTGGCCCCCCATGTGGCCGAGGTGCTCGTGGCGCTCCCCGACGGCCACGCCCTGCCCCCGGACCTGCCCGCGCGCGCCATCACCGGCGGCGCCACCCGGCAGGCCACCGTGCACGCCCTGCTGCGCGCCACCGACGCGGACGTGGTGCTGGTGCACGACGCGGCCCGGCCCTTCCTGCCCGCCCGCGTGATTGCCGCGCTGTGCCAGGCGGCCCAGACGGGGGGCGCGGCCACAGCGGCCCTGCCGGTGGCCGACACCCTGGTGCAGGCCGGGGCCGCCGGGCCCCCTCAGTGGGGCCACCTCGTGCCGCGCGAGGGCCTGTGGGCGGTGCAGACCCCCCAGGCCTTCGGGCGCGAACTGCTGCTGCGCGCCCACGAGGCGGCGGCACGCGCAGGCCAGAGTGCCACCGACGACGCGGGGCTGGTGGCGCGGCTGGGACACGCGGTGGCCCTGGTGCCCGGCGACGCGCGGCTGTTCAAGGTGACCACCCCCGGCGACCTCGCCCTGGCCCAGGCCCTGGCCCCGGTGTGGGATGCTGAGGGCCCATGACGACCGGCCCCGCCTCTACGGCTCCTGTCACGTACTTCGCGCCCGCCAAGGTCAACCTGGGCCTGAGCGTGCGCTCGCAGCGCGCCGACGGCTACCACGACCTGCATTCCCTGATGGTGCCGCTGAACGTGGGCGACGACCTGGAACTGGCTCCGGCCCCCACCCTGAGCCTGCGCGTGGAGGGCGCCGAGCTGCCCACCGACGAGCGCAATCTGGTGTACCGCGCGGCGCGCGCCTATCTGGATGCCGCTGGGGTAAGCACGGGCGCGGCCATCACCCTGCACAAACGCCTGCCGCTGGCCTCGGGGCTGGGGGGCGGCAGCAGCGACGCCGCCACCACCCTGATGGCCCTGGCACGGCTGTACCCGGCCGGGGTGGCGCTTGCTCCCCTGGCCCGGCGCCTGGGCGCCGACGTGCCGTTCTTTCTGCTGGGCCACGCGGCCACGGCGGCCGGCACCGGCGAGATTCTGTCGCCCATTCCGGTGCCGCGCACGGCCCTGGTGCTGGTGAACCCCGGGGTAGAGGTCAGTGCGCGCGACGCCTACCGCTGGCTGGACGCCGAGGAAGCCTTTACCACCGCCCTGGACGTTGAGGCGATTGTGGCCGCCCTGTCCAACGGCCGCCCGGTGCCCTACCTCAATACCCTGCAAGGCCCTGTGGCCGCCCGCCACGCTCCCATCCGCGCGGCGCTGCAGGCCCTGGGCACCGCCGGGCTGCACTCTCCCCTCATGAGCGGTTCGGGCAGCACCTGCTTTGCCCTGGCCCGCGACGACGCCCACGCCCACGAGGCCGCCCAGGCCCTGAGCCGCGCCCACCCCGGCTGGTGGATCACCGCCGCCTGCACGCTGTAGCGCTCTGGCGCTGAGCGCCGCGAGAAAATGGCTCATGGCTCATGGCTCATGGCTCATGGCTTACGGCCCCCCCCTGCCCCGCCACATACAGCAGCGCCCCGCCAAACGCCAGCGTGCCCAGCCCGAACACCCCGGCCACGCCCCACAGCTGCCACGCGGCGCCGCCCAGCATGGGGCCGGCGGCGGCGCCCAGAGCCTCGGCGGTCATGACGGCGCCCCAGGCAGCCGCGCGCTGCCCCTGCGGCAGGGTGCGGGCCACCAGCCCGTTCCAGCCGGTCAGAAAGGCGCCGAAGCCCACGCCCGCCAGCGCCGCCAGGCCCCAGAGAAACTGGGCGCCGGTCAGGGCCGCCACGGCAAAGCCGCCTGTCAGCAGCGCCAGCCCCGGCAGCAGCGCCCGGCGCGGGTGGTCGCGGTCGGCCACGCGGCCCAGCAGCGCGGCGCTGGCGCCAATCAGGGCCCCGGTCAGGGCGCCGGGCAGCAGCAGGTCCCCCAGGCCCAGCCCCAGGTGCGCCAGCATGGGGTACAGGGTGGTCACCAGCAGCCCCGGCGCCAGGGTCTGCACAAAGGCGGTGGGCAGCAGCGCGGCCACCGGGCGCCACTCGCGCCAGGGCACCGGCACCGGGCGCAGCGGCACGGCGGCGCGCCACAGGCTCAGGGCCAGGGCAGCGGCGGCGCCCTGCAGCAGCAGCAGCCCGGTCCACACCGCCTGGGGCCAGTCCTGCATCAGGGGTCCGGCCACCAGCGCGCCGGTGAGCACAGCGGGCACGGCCGTCAGGTTGGTCACCGTCAGGGCGCGGGCGGTGCGTGCCGGGTGGGCCAGCGCCTGCGAGGCGCTCATGACGGCGGGCCACAGCGCGGCCGTGCCCAGCCCCCACAGCGCACACGCCAGCACAGCGGCCGGCGCGCTGGGCCCCTGGCGAACCAGTGCCAGGGTCAGGCCCCCCAGCAGGGCGCCGGTCAGCAGGCTGGGGCCCAGGCCCACGCGCGCCACGAGAACCCCGGCGGGCCCGCGCCCCAGCGCGTCGGCCAGGTAGTGCACCCCGGCCATCAGGCCAATCACGGCGGCGCCCAGGCCCAGCTGCGGGCCCGCCAGGGGCAGCACCCCCACGAACAGCGCGGCGCGCACCGTCTCGCTCAGGGCCAGCAGGAGCAGCAGCCGCAACATGGTCAGGGGCCGCCGCCAGAGCATCGCGCCGATTGTACCCGGGGGCGCCCGGGGCTGGAGCGCGGAGCACACCGCTGGGGGTCTGGTTGGGCCCCGCGCCGCGCTCATGTTCGGCCCGCCGGTCCCTTCGGGCGGCCTTGACCTTGCTTCCCGTAAGGCCCCTGTCAGTTGCGCGGCGCAAGATTACCCAGACTTGACGGTGTGCGGTTCCCGCGACGGGGCCAGCAAAAGGAGGCGGATTCAACCATGACTCTGCATGACCCGACCGGGTTTTCCATCAATCCACTGCTGTTTGTGCCCGCAGCGGCCTTTCCGCAGGTCACGGCCCTGCCTGAGCGCCACACGCTGCCCGGCGCTGAACTGCTGGTGTTCCGCTTTGCCAACGGCTACGGCGCCGCCGTGACCCGCCAGATGTCGCGCCCCGAGGACAGCGCCTTTGAGTTCTGCGTGCTGGACTGCACCCTGCCCGAGCCGCAGCCCTGCTTTACCACCCCGGTGGCCGCCAGTTTCCGCTCGGGGCTGTCGCACACCGATGTTCACGCGCTGCTGATGCTGGCCGAGCGCCTGCCGCTGCACGAGCGCTGCGTCCAGGCCAACGCCGCGCTGATTCACGAAGAGTTCTAGGCCGCGCGTTCCAGCCTGTGCCCGCCGCGCCGCCCCCACCCACCGGGGGGCGGCGCGAACTTCGCTATGCTGCGCGCACATCACATGACGACACTGGGCAGGAGGCGCCCCTCTTGGGGCAAGCGGGCAGCGCTGGGGCTGCTGGTCACACTGGGGCTGCTGGGCGCGGCAGGCGGGGGCGCGTACATGTGGCTGCGCGCCACCTCTGAGCCGCGAACGGCCGGTACGCTGAGTGCCCCGGGCCTGGGGGCACCGGTGGCGGTCACCCGCGACGCCTGGGGTGTGCCGCATATCCGCGCCCAGAGCGACGAGGACGCAGTGTTTGCCCTGGGCTTCGTGCACTGGCAGGACCGCGCGTGGCAGATGGACTTTCAGCGCCGCGTGGCCCAGGGCCGCCTCGCGGAGGTGCTGGGCGAGCCGGCCCTGGCGCAGGACCGCTTTCTGCGCACCTGGGGCTTTCAGCGCGCGGCCCTCTCGGCGCTGCCGGCCCTGGAGCCCCGCACGCGCCGCCTGATCCGCGCCTACACGGCGGGCGTGAACGCCGCGCAGGCCCAGGGCAAGGTGGCCCCCGAATTCCGCATTCTGGGCTACACCCCCGAACCCTGGCAGGAGGTGGACAGCCTGTCGTGGAGCAAACTGATGGCCTTTGACCTGGGCGGCAATTATGACGAAGAGGTGCTGAACGCCCGCGTGGTGCAGCGCCTGGGCGAAGGCGGCCTGGATCAGGTCACCGCGCCCTATCCGGCGGGTGCGCCCACCATCCTCAGCGCCGATGAGCTGCCTGAGCGCACGAGGCGCGCGGCCCCCACCTCAGCTGCCCCGGCGCTCCCAGACGCCACCCTGGCGGCCCTGCGCGCCCACCTCGCCGCCGCGCGCGAACTGGGGCTGCAGGCGGTGCCGGGCAAGGGCAGCAACAACTGGGTGGTGTCCGGCCAGCGCACCGTCAGCGGCAAACCGCTGCTGGCCGACGATCCCCACCTGTCGCTCACGGCGCCCATGCTGTGGTATCTGGCCGACCTGCAGGGCAGTCAGTTGAAGTCCATCGGCGCCAGCATTCCGGGCCTGCCCGCCATCGTGATCGGGCGCAACGACCGCGTGGCCTGGGGGGTCACCAACGTGAACCCCGATGTGCAGGACCTGTACATCGAGCCGGAGGGCACCCCGCTGCGCACCCGCACCGAAACCATCCGGGTCAAGGGGCAGCCGGACGTCACCCTCACCGTGCGCGAAAGTGCGCATGGGCCCATCATCAGTGACGCCGGAGCCGCCGACCTGGGCCCGCGCGTGGCCCTGAAATGGACGGCCCTGCAACCACGCGACACCACCATGGACGCCTTTCTGGGCCTGAACTACGCCCAGAACTGGGGCGACTTCACCCGGGCCCTGTCGCGCTACGTGGCCCCCAGCCAGAGCTTTGTGTACGCCGATGTGGACGGCAACACCGGCTACTACGCCCCCGGCCGCGTGCCCATTCGCGCCGGCTGGGACGGCAGCCTGCCAGTCTCTGGCGACGGCACGCGCGAGTGGCAGGGCTTTATTCCCTTCGCGCAGCTGCCACACGTGTACAACCCCGCCGACGGGCTGGTGATCACCGCCAATAACCAGGTGGTGCCCCAGGGGTACCCTTTCAACCTGGGCAACGCGCGCAACTGGGCCGAGCCCTACCGCGCCGAGCGCATCACCGAGCTGCTGGGGACCAGACCCAAGCTGAGCCTGCAGGACATGAAGGCCGCGCAGCTGGACACCCAGAGCCTCGTGTGGCGCGATTTCCGCTCCCTGCTGCTGGCCACCGCCCCCGGCAGCGACGACGCCCGGCGCGCCCTGGCCGAGCTGCGCGCCTGGGACGGCCGCCTGACCGTGGAGACCCGCGCGGGGCTGCTGTTCGAGGCGTGGCTGATGGCGCTGCAGGAGATGGCGCGCGACGAACTGGGCCAGGACACGGTCATGAACAGCCTCTCGGTGCTGCGGCAGCTGCAGCAGCAGGGCGAACTGTGCGCCGTGCAGGGCCGGGGCAACTGCGCCGCCCTGCTGACCCGCAGCCTGGACGCCGCTCTGGCTGACCTGCGCACGCGCCTGGGGAACGACATGACCAGCTGGACCTACGGCCAGCTGCATCAGGTGGCCAGCAACCACCGGGCGTTTGGCAAGGTGAGCGCCCTGGCGTGGCTGTTTAACCACGCGGCCCCCACCCCGGGCGGCACGAACACGGTGAACGTGGCCCGCCCTGAACACGGCACCTTCCGCCAGACCCACGGCGCCAGCTACCGCCAGATTGTGGACCTCGCCGCGCCCGACCGCAGCCTGTACATCGGCAGCCTGGGACAGGCGGGCAGTCCGCTGGCCCCGCACGCCAGCGACCAGATGAGGCGCTGGATTGCGGGCGAGTACCTGCCCATGAGCACCCAGCCCGGCGACTGGGGCCGCACGCGGGTGCTGACGCTGCAGCCCTGAGGGACCGCCCTGGACACGCCGCGCCGGCCGCGCAGTGGGTAGACTGCCCGCATGGCAGAACCTCACCGCGTGCGCGAGGCACTTCGCGCCAGCATGACCGCCTGGGCCACCCTGAGCGTGCGGGGCGACCAGGCCCGCGTGACCCTGACCCCCGACCTGGATGTGCTGGCCCCGCAACTGGACGCCATTGACCCCGGCTGGAGCCTGACCTGGGCCTGCGACCACCCGGAGCCGCCCATCGTGCGCGCGCGCCTGAGTGTGCTGGGCGCGGCGCGCGAGGGGCTGGCCACCGCCCACACCCTGGCCGACGCCAAGCTGGCGGCCCTGGCCGATCTGGCGCGCACCTACGGCGTGCAGCCCAGCAGCGAGCCGCTGTGGGTGGAATACGACCCCGAGGACGGCGCCAATACCTCCGAGCTGGAAACCGAGACCCCGGCACCTCGCGCCGCCGCCTCGCGCGCCCTGCCTCCAGAGCCCCCCCGCGATCCCCAGATGGACAAGGCCCGGCGCCACATTGAGGACCTGCTGGAGCAGCTGAAGGTGGCTGGAAGGGGCGGGGACGCCGCCCGCATCCTGATGCGCGGCTACGGCGAGACCCTGGAAGAAAGCCGGGCCATCTACAAGGAGCTGCACGCGCTGCTCAAGGGCTAGGGCTCTGGCGGCTGGGTTCGAGATCAACCGAGAACCCAGCGAAGCGGGGCGCGCAAGAAGGGCCCCGGGCCAGGACTGGATCTGTGTCGGCGCTCTGCTGAGCCGTTGACCGGGAAGGGGCGAGGCCGTCAGCCGGCCCTGGCTGGGCGGGTGGGCCCGGGGAAGCGGCCCACCCGGCGGCCCAGCCGCTATGCTGGGGGCAATGCGCAAGTTCCTGGCTTTCGGTGACGTGCACGCCGATTTCGACACGCTGTGGGCCGCACTGCGCGCCGCGAGCTGTGTGGACGGCGGCGGGCAGCCCACGCCGCCGGTGCAGGCCGGACTGTATCAGGTGGTCCTGATCGGGGATCTGGTGCATCCCAAAAATGAGCGTGAATACAGCCGCCTGACGGGCGTGCCCCGCTTTGACCCGCGCAATCCCGACCACCTGTTTGTGGCCGCGCGCGAACAGGTCAAGCACCTTGAGCGCCTCAAGGCGTACCAGGCCGCGGCGCCGCACGCCATTCACATCATTCTGGGCAACCACGACGACGCGGTGCTGAACACCAGTTACATGCTGGGCACCAGCGGCGGCCTGATTCACGCCGAATTCGACCCTGAACACGGTGGCCTGCACCTGCCGGACCATCTGGCCGCCTGGATGCGCACCTTTCCCCGCGAAGTGCGCGTGGGGGGCGTGCAGTTTGCCCACGTCTCGCCCCTGCCGGCCCACGCCCACTACGACGACCTGTTCTATGCCGACCACAGCGCCAAGCGCTGGTACCGGGATTCGCCAGAGTACGTGCGCATGGCGGGCCTGAGCTTCGGCGTGTACGGCCACACCCAGATGGAAGGCGGCATTCTGCTCCCCGAAGACCACCCCTTTGCCATGATTGACGCCCTGCAGGGACGCGAATATCTGGAACTGATGCTGGACCCTGGCCAGGCCAACCCCGTGCAGAATGTCCGCGCCGCGCCGTTCTAGGCCCGCGTGCGTTGACAAGGCGGGGGTGCGCCGGTATCCTTAACCCCGCTGCTTTTGCAGCCCTTTCAAGGCGACTGGTCCGGTAGTGTAGCGGTTAGCATATCTGCCTGTCACGCAGAAGGTCGCGGGTTCAAATCCCGTCCGGACCGCCAAGGAAGGCTAGGTAGCTCAGCTGGTAGAGCAAACGACTGAAAATCGTTGGGTCGCCGGTTCAAGTCCGGCCCTGGCCACCACCTTAGAAAAAGCCCGTCATAGACGGGCTTTTTCGTTTTGGCTCAGGAAGGATGAGTGAGGTGGGATTCCAACAATCGTCGGCGCTCCAGGTCAAACTTTGCCAGCAGACGATTTCGAACCCCCACCGTCCCCTGCCCAGCACAAGAGGCCGTCGAAAGGAGTCACCTATGCACCTCGACGAACTCTGGACCCGGCACGCCCGCCACCTGAAGCTCCGCAAACGCAGCCTGGAGACCCTCCGGTACTACGACGCCACTGCCCGCAAGCTGCGGGCCTATCTGGAGCGGGAAGGTCACTCCTTGCAGGCCGAGGCAGTGCGCATTGGAGACCTTCGGGGCTTCATGGAGTATCTGGAAGAGAGCGGCTTGAAGGAAGGTGGCATTGACGCCCATTACCGGGCCCTCAAAGGGGCCTTTGGCTGGGCAGTCAAAGACGAACTGCTGGAGAAGAATCCGACCGTTCGGCTGGAGCGGGTCAAGCAGCCGCACCGGCTCATGGTGACGCTCTCCAAGGAGGAGTACCGCCGCCTCCTGGAAGTGGCCCGAAAGAGCCATTTCCGAGACCGGGAAACCGCCATTGTCGTGACGTTGTTCGATACAGGCCTGCGACTGGCTGAGGTGGCTGGCCTGAGGATGGGCGACCTGCACTTCGCCGAAGGGCACCTGCGGGTCATCGGAAAAGGCAACAAGGAGCGCATCGTGCCGTTGGGGCTGATGGCTTCGCAGGCCCTTGACCGGTACCTGCGCAAGAGCCGCAAGCCCAGGTTCCCTTTCGTGGACCATGTGTTCCTGGGCCGAACCGGGGAGTCCCTGTCTCGCTCCGGCGTGGCCCAGGTGCTGGCCGACCTGGCACAGCGGGCAAAGATTCCCAGGGCGCACGCCGCCCCACACGCGTTCCGGCGCTCATTTGCAGTGAACTATCTGCGAAATGGTGGGGACGTGTTTACCCTCCAGCACGTCATGGGTCACGCCACGCTGGATATGACCCGCCGGTACGTGAACCTGCTGCCGGAAGACCTCTCGCGGGTGCATGCCCAGGTGTCCCCGGCCGACCGAATGGCCGCGTCGCAAGGAGGAGGCCGCCGATGAGTAGGCGCGACACGAAGGAGGGCCACTTCAGTGAAGAGCAGCGCCTGCGATTCACGACCCTGGCTCTGAAGCGCAATTTGAATCACATCCGTTGGCGTGAAGAGCATCCATTCGGGATTTCCAACGAAGCGTCCGTTGGTCTGCAGGCTGCCACCACACTCCTGCTCTGGATAGCCACCAGCCGACTGGAGGAGGTCATGACCGAATTGGACAATGACCCCCTCAACCCCAAGCTCAAACGCCTCTGGAACGAGCCGGACTTTCAGGCGGGTCACCCAGCGGGTGTGCGGGCCAACCTTTCACACTGGCGGAAGGCTATTGCAGAGGGCGGGGTAGAGATGGTGTTGGCGGGAGATGGTTGGGCGGTTGTTGGGCTTCGAGCGAGCCTGAGGACACCAGGCGGCGAGAGCCCCGTATGGGAAATGACCCTGAGCCGTGAGCGCCTGGACTTCATCGTGGACACCCTGGCGTGGGCCTTGCCCTTCTGGCGGTTCCCCATCACGCGGCCAGAGGTCTCTGGAGGAGATGCGTCACGTTCCGGTAAAGCGCGTAAGGGCAAAAAGGTGACTCCGGCAGAACCTTGATGCTGGGTTGCCAGAGTGCGACCGGCAACAGGTACAGCTGTTTGAGCGCCCCTTCCTCTATGACCACCAGAGCCAGAACGTCGGCATCCCGCTGGTAGGCCTTGTCGTAGCGGTACGCGGCGTGATTGGAACTGCGGCGTTCGTTCAGCCGGAAGCGGCAGCTGTTGCCCTTCAGGGTCGCCGAAGTCTTCACCTCCAGGCGTTGTCCTTCCACCAGAAGGTCGAAAGCATGTCCTTCGGCCATGATAGTGACTGCGAAGCCCTGGGCTTTCAGGGCTTGCTCAAGCAGACGCTCGCCTAAGCGGCCCAGAGTATTGCGTGGGTCATTGTTGCCAAGACCAAGCTTCTGCTTCAGTCGCTTGACGGTGCTGACACTCAGGCCAAACTGCCGAGCCAATGCTTGATTCTTCTGCCCGGCCGCATGGGCAGCCACGAAGGCGGGAAGGTCAACGGGAGTAGACATAATGAAACCTCCAGAAAAAGGAATCCGCCCACGGCATGCCGGGCGGTCAGGGGGCGGATAAACGGAGAGAAGAAGAGTCGAATCGAAAGAAATCAGTTCACAGAGGAAGAGAATGCCTGCAGGGTCAGGCCCAAGAAGGAAACAGGCACGAGAACACACCACATGGAGCCCCAGCGACGTGGTGAGGGCCTTCTGGGTTCATCAGCACCCCAGTTGCCCGGCCCTTTGCGACTCCACACCGAAACTGGCCAAGCCGCTTGCTTCAAGAGCAATCCTGCCGCGAAGCGGCACGGCGAAGCCGCTGTTCCAGTTGACGGGGAAGCCATTGGAGGCAGATAGGGTTCTTCAGGTCTGCCCCCGCTTTCTGTTGGTGCCTCTATGACGCTCGTCGGTGTGCCAGGGGGGCCCTACAACCCTGCGGGCGAGCCCTGTTGGGGGGATTCCTGACTTGGGGCAGGGGGATGACCTTCGTAGGGCGCCTTACAGCCATGTGGCAGCCTTTTTGGTGGGGAACGAATCATCGTTGTGGCATCAGGAAGCAGCCCTACGGCGCAGGCCTAACCGTTACAACCGCGACGGGAGGAGGACAAGCCTCTAACACTATTTTTCTCCTGGTTAAGCTTTCGGAAAAAGATGATGTCATGACCTCCCACCTCCCGCTTTTGTTGTTGAGAGCGCAAAAGGAGCGCGGGACCAGGCGGGACTGGGTTAGACCAGAGTCAGGCGATACCGGGTGTTCCGCCCGCTCTTCTCGATATTGACCCGGTAGGGGCCCAGGACCACACCCCGGAGGGTCCCCATATAGCGCCCCACATGGACATGGGTAAAGCCGTTCAGACCTGCGGGCTGAAGCCCTTCCTTCTGCCACAGGCCGCCAAGTTCTGTCGCGGTCACTGTGCGCGTTGAGAAGGCGGTATACCAGCTCTCCAAAGCATCATGCAGTTCATGGTCGTCGCCGCCAGCCTGCTCGGTCAGCTCCTCTCTGTTGGCGAAGACGGGACCATAGCCGAGAAACACGGTTATGCCGCCCAGGACTTCGCAGAAGCGTCGCATACCCCCTTCGAGAACCTGACCTGCCTTGCTGCCGGCAGCCTGCCAGCCCCTCACCAGAACCAGGAGGGCCCAGAGCAACTCCGCGCGGTGGTCACTGGCCCACTGGTGCAGGTTGGGATGACGGAAGGAGCGGTTCTGTGGATTCTCTACCCCGGCATCCAGACGCACCAATAAAAAACGACGCTCGAACTCTTTGGACATCACCGGATTGTTGGCAGTGAACATCCACTGTGTTCTGTTCGGCAGGGTCAGGGGCTCCTGCTGATACAGTGCCCGGCCGCTGAAGGTGGAACTGGTCGCCAGTCCGGCCAGAACGGCGGATTCCAGTTTCCGATTGACGTTGTCGAAGATGGCCAGTTCCTGCCCGACTTGAAGGACGCCGATGATGCGCTTGGTGAGCTCGTCGTCGTCCCGTGGAGGCTCTGGCATGACTCCTGGCACCTCACCGTCATAGAGAACGCCTGGAAGCTGTGCCAACGCCGTTTTGCCGCTGCCCGGCATGGAGGCCGAATTCAAGATGAGTGGAACAGGGCCGTTGACCATGAGGCGCACGCTTCGCAGCATCAGCAGCGCAATGGTATTTGCCTTGGAGGCCTCATTGCTGAAGGGGAAGTCGACCAGCAATTCCTCAATTTTCTGTTTGGCTTCCGACAGCTCACTGGGAGTGGGGTGAGCGGGCACATTGCGCAGGGTCAGGCCAGCCAGGTCCAGCCAGATGCCTAGGCTGGGATGATAGCCATTCTCCTGCACTAAGTTCCCCTTAGAGTCAAAAAACGGCACCCGACGAATGGCGTGAAGTTGTGGCAGCTTCCACTGCTCCACTTCCAGGCCTATCAGATGCGATGCCAGCGTTTTCGGCAGGCTCTCCAGTGGCCGGCCATTCTTTTCAAATCTCAGCAGCTGGGTGATTTCGCCAGACAACAGAACTGGGTCGTTGACCGGCTCTAGGCGGTGCCGGTTGGTCTCTGGGTCATGGATGCGCCTGACGAGACGGCGTCCCTGCCGAAAGAGACGTAGCTGTTCTGCGTTGGCCCGCCGGAGATGCTCCAGAACAGTTTGGGCTTGCACGGACAAGTCACCCTGAAGGTGAACCACAGGCCGGATGAAAGGAGGAAGAGGCCGAGGACTTATGTGTAGTGGCGCGGTGAGGGGGTGAGTGGTTTTCCAACTGGCGAACAAATTTGGCATCAGGGCCTCCTGAAAGGGCCACAACGAAACCACGAGACCCCATGGGGTCTCGCGGCTGTTGGGCAGGATTGAATTGCTCTCTTCTGAGCTACTTTCAGGATAAGTGGGCGTCAAGTGAAACGAAGGAAGAAAACAGGCTCAGTCTCACGCGGACAGTGGGCACGTAAGTCGCTCACCTCTTGACACGTCCGTACAATGCCACGCTTACTCCTGGTGCCAGTCCACGTTCAGCCCATGCTGGTCAATAAGTTCTTTGACGCTTAAATCGAGCATGGCTTGGTCGAGCCCGGCGGGGTTGCTCGCCGTCAACCGGACCTCCATCTGTACCTGCCCTTTGGCGTCCTTGAGAGCACTAAAGACATCAAGCAGTGCAGGCATCTGCGTCAGCGTCACATCAGGCAAGTTCAGGCGCACGTAGGTGACGCCACGTTTGGTTGGGGGCGGAGGTGGCGCGATAGGAGGTTTTGGACCAGGGTCAGGGCCGATGATGGGTGGGTCTGGGTTGACCGGCGTGGGCCGGGGAATCGTGCCTGGTCTTGCCAGACGGTAAGCCTCGCTGAAGAAGATGCTGCCCTCATCCACAGGATTTTTACGGTCCCAGATGTTCTTGGGGTCTGAACCGATGAACTGGCCTAGTTCGAACAGACCCTGCTGAATGCCGCGTACGATTGCTCCCTTAAGTGCCACTTCCGCCTCCAAGAAAGGCAGGTGGGGCAGGCGGGTGAAGTATTCGCGGAGCTTGTGCAGTTCTAGATAAGACTCGTCGGTGGGCCAGAGCCCCCATGGACCCTGGAGGAGCAGCGCAGGGTCAATGGCCGAGATGAGCATGTCTTCCTGACGCAGGACGTCCGTTACCGCCGCCTCCAGTGTGGGGCGGGTCTTGGCATGAGCTGTGATATCGAGCTCCCGCCAGACGGCCTCACCAGACTCGTTGGAAGTTGGGACGAACAGGGCCGTGTAGGCCGCCTTGGTCAGATTGGGCACCGTATCGGTCTGTTTGCCCAGGCGTTCTTTGAGGTCTGCTTTCTGCTCCGGGCTCAGCGTTAGAGCGCGGTCCTTTTCGATGTCCTGCAAGGCAAGTAAGGTGCGGGCGGCTTCGATGGCCCTGTTGAAGTCACCGCCTTTGCCAATGAGGTACACCAGCGTGTTTTTGTGGATGCGTGGCCCGCCCCCTGAGTTCTGCTGAAGGACGCTGAGCTTCCGGTCGCGGGCTTCTCGGTCTTCCACAGTGGCGTCGGGGCCGAGCAGAACGAGCTTGAACCCGGTGCCATCGGGTACATCCTTGTGACTCTCCGGCCAGACAAAGGGCTTGAACAGCGAGCCGCCTACAGCCTTCTGGGCTGCATCTCGCACGAACTCCATTGCTCGCTCGCGCTTGACCTGGGCGGTGCGGTCGGCCAACACGCTGTTCAGGTTGGCCTGGGCACGGAACACATAGTTGCCGTTGGCATGCAAGTAGTAGAGGCGATTTTTCAGCCGGTCCAGTGCATCAGTAATCAGCATCGGTGTGATGCCTTCGGGGTGCATCAGCGCGAGGTTCAGCCCTGGCTTGGTGATGCCCTTCCGGTCACTGCCGGAGTGCGAGGCCATGAACACAGCGCTGGCCACCGTCTGGCTCAACCGGAAGCGGGCATAATTGCCCCCCTGCTCCTTGTCGAGTTGGTAGGAGCGGCCTCCGGGGGCGCTCAGGTCACTCGCCAATGCCCCCCGCCATTCGGCATCCTGAAGGCTCTGCGTGACGGTACTCTGCATTTCGCCCTCTTCCAGACCAACGTCGCCCAGAGAGATAAGCGGGCGGGCCGCGCCAGACAGGTAACCGTGCTCGATGACGCGGGCCAGGAGACGCAGGACACCACGCGTCTTCTGGAAGCTCTGCATCGAGCCCCACTGTTCATACAGCAGGTCAATCAATTCGGGGTGGAAAGGGAAGGCCCGCATCATCTTCTTGCGGTACCCGGCGTTGCGGGCCTCCGGGGGCAGGTCGTCTTTATGGGCATCAAAGAGGCGGCTGTATTCCCCTGCCACCTGCTCCGCCGCTTTCTCGTCTATGGAGTCGAAGAGGCGGCGTCGGATGACCTCGTAGATTTCCTCACCCTGCACCGGCACGCGCACGGCCTGCACGCGTCCGAAGATTTTCTCCAGGCGCGAGAAGACTTCCGGCGCTTCCTGATGGTCGTAATACTCAATGTGGGACTCCGGGAAGGTGGTGACCAGCGCGACGCCCTCCACGCCCGCGACCGCTTCGGTCAGGCTTTGCAGGAAGGCGAAGGTCTGCGCCTGTAGCGTGGTGCCCTCCACGCGCTTACCAGCGGCCTTGACCTGGTAGACCAGCAACTCGTCCATCAGAATCAGGACGCTGTTCTTCTTGCCGCGTGCCACCTGAAACAGCTCAATCAGACGGTCCTTGCTGGGTGAGATGCCCGACTCGTCGGCGGCCCTGAGCAGCTCGTAGCCGTCCTTGCCGCCCAGCCCGTAGGCCATCTCGCCCCAGAGTGTGCGAAGCGTCAACCCGTCCACGCTGCGGCCATTAGGGTCGAGCTGGGTGCCCACCAGCACGGCCACGCGGGCGCGGGGTACTTCGGTCAGGTTGGCAGCTCCCAGAATTGCAGCGCGGTCGGCGTCTTCGATGTCAACGTGGTGCTTGGCAAGGTGGTACAGGGCAATCAGGGCGTGCGTCTTGCCGCCGCCGAAGGGCGTACGAAGTTGCACCACCGACTCCCCGCCCGTCCCAGCAAGGCGCTTGAGGGTGTCAGCCAGCACCGCCGTAAGTTCTTTGGTCAGGTAGGTCTTTTTGAAGAAGAGGTCGGCGCGGCGGTATTCCAGCGGCGCACTTCCGTCGTCGCGGACTACATCGTCGAGCTTGGCCGCGAAGGTGTTCTCGTCGAACTGGCCCTTCCGAATGTCAGCGTGGGGCTGGGCGTGTTTCCACCACGGCTGGAGCGCCGGGTCATGGGCTGCTGCCGAAACGGTGGTCGCCTTGCCGCCCGTCAGCAGGCCGTCACGCAAGGCCTTTACCTCTGCCGCCTTGTCGGTCTCGTCCATCAGCACCAGCAGGCGGGCCATGTTGTCCAGTGCCCGGTAGGCGTCGTCGTCCGAAACGGGTTTCTGGTGGCTGTATTCGTGTCGCACGTCGGCGATTTCCTGCGCCCAGGTCACCGCCTTGCTGTGCTGGTTGCCGAACAGCGGCTTGAATATGTCTTTCTGCCGCAGAATCACGTCGCTGAAGTGGGTCACGTCAATCAGGTCTTCGGGGGCCTTAACGTTTCCGGCCTCGATGGTGTTCCTGACGTTGTTCTGCTTTTGGAACGACAGCGATTCCATGAATTTCTCGAACCAGGGCTTGCCCTCACCGTATTCGGCTTTGAGCTTGCTGCTGACATATCCACGCACTGCCCCGGCGTAGCTGAAGACTGCCTTGCCGAACGCTTCTTGCACGTTGCTCATGCTTTCACTCCAAACAGGCCATCCATCGCGTCACCGCTGGGCTTGGGCAGGTTGTCGCGGATGGTCAGCAGTTCGTGCAGCGCCCGCCCGTCATCTATGCCCTCCTGCACTTCGGCCAGGGCCTGCATGGTCTGCCAGAAGGCTTCTTCATTCAGATGGCCCACAGCCCCCAGGTAATCTGACACCGCCTGTCGGCTCCCGCCGCCCAGTAGGACCACGGCTCGGTACATGGCGTCCACCATTGGGACCTTCTCGCCGTGTTTGCTCAGGCCGAGGTTCTTGTCCTTGCTGCGAGCTTTAATCCCCTGCACGGTCGCCTTTTCGCCCTTCATAGTTACGAGTCCGGCAATTTCGCCCAGTTCGATGCCCACAGACTGCGCCAACTTGCGGGCCTCATCGGACGGCAGTTCTGGGCCGTAGCCCCAGAGGGACAGAAGCGCGAACTGGGTCGGTGCGTCAACTGCGCCTAGACTTCTGGCCCCCAGCACCTGTTCCAGCGCGAACTCCATGACAATTTTCCGTACCTCGTCGAGAAACTCACCCACAGTCACGACTTCGCCACTCATACGGCGCACTTCGTCATGCTTGCTGTACGCTTCCAAACCCGGCCCAATGGCAGACATGAAGAAATCGGCCCCACGAATGCCAGATTCCCAGAATTCAGCTAGTTGAGGTTGAATGGCAGCAATCATGTCTCGGCGAACGTCGTTGAAGTAGCCTACACCACCGGCGGTGCGTTTAGTGCAATTGAGGAAGGTGGAGGATGCAAGAGCAGCGGACCCTTGGGCACGCATCCGATTAGCCGCTTCAGTGCGTAAAGGCCATGAAGACTCGACCTGAAAACCGGATTTAATTAGCGAGCTAATTAGCGTATCCCAGGCATCTGTGGACTTATGTGCAAATACGATAGTTGCTTCACCTCCCGGCTTCAACACGCGATGCATTTCTTTAAACGATGCTGCCATTGTAGACTCAAAGTATGTCTTTGCTTCTGCTCTGCTGCCATTGTGGCGAATTATGTTTTGAGTAGCCTCCTGGGACTTAGGAGTTGTTGGTGTTCTGAAGTGAGCTGGATATATATGCCCCAGGCTCCTTTTTAACCAAACATAGAAGTAGTCTGATAAATCCGCGTATGGAACGGCATCATAATATGGTGGGTCTGTAATAATAGCATCAAGACTTTCGTCGTCTATGGGAAGTTTTGTCGCCGTGCCTCTTATTACATGCGCGGAAGAACTTGAAGATTTTGCAGTGGTCTGCAGGAATTCGACAGAGAAATCAACTGCCCCGACCCAATCGCCTGCTCCTTTTGTCAATGGACACATTTCTGGGTAATCCCAAACCATAGGTAAGGCTTGACGAGAAAAAGCATTCCCAACCTTTTGCTGGTTCTCCTGCGGCTGCCATCGAGTCAAGCTGCTTATGTAATTTGAAAGCCTACTTACGAGGATTCCAAGATATGTCCTGACTGCATCAGAGTACTCTTGGTTCTCTGAGTCACCAGGAAGTTCCCGCGTCAGCCTCGCGAATGTAGCCATTGCAAGCATCTGGCGGGAGTTATATAAGCTGCCCCAAGTATTAAGACCGTAGAGGGGAGCGTTAAAGACTCCCGACCATTCAATAATAGGTTCATCTGGAATAAGGCTTGGGCTTTGACCTTTCGTATCTGCCGCAAGCCTAGCCAGCTTCTCCTCTGCTCTAAGAAACGCTTCCTGGTCAGTAGGCCTGACAGCCCTATAGAATTTTCCCTGAGTACCTGGTTGAATCAGCACTACGCCAATCATTTGCTCGTTGAACTTTGACTTTTTGCCCGCTGCGCGGAGGTACTTTCCATCGGCAATACTTCCACAGACGAGACAGTTGGCGTTGTCACGCTGCATCGTCCCCTCATCCGGCCATGTTTCGCCCTTTCCGACTTCAACAACAGCGAAATCAACGCGCCTTGCTTCATGGTCGACCATAGGCTTCAGGGCCAGGCTTTTTCCAGTCTTCTTTGCTAACCACCACTGCCGCACCATCGGCACTTCTGCTCGACAGGCGGGGTTGGTACACGTCACTGTCCTTGCCCACAAGTACGCCACTGGCAGCTTTCCATCCTCATCGGGAGGGTAGAACTCCTGCAACTCGGCGCGGGCCTTCTCCATCACCCATTCGCCCCAGTACCGCACGTCGGTGGCCAGTGGGTCCTTTTTGTAGGCCTGTTCCCACACGCCCTCGCTGCTGCTGAAGTCAAACCCAATTTGGCGGGTGGCCTTGCCCTTATTCTTCGTGCTCACCTTGTTCGTGGCCATTGCAGCAGCCTGCCGGTCCTTCTCGCGGATGTATTCGGGCACAGGGCGACTGTTCGGCTGGCCGTACTTCTGCGGAAACTCCAGGGTAGCCTTCTGGATGATGTGCGCGACGGGGTTCAGGTCCAGCGAATAGACCTCGCAGCCCAGACGCAGGGCTTCCAGCGGAATGGCTCCACCACCGCCAAACGGGTCGAGGACCTTGGGGGGAACGCCGCCGTTAGCCTCCAACACTTTGCGACGTGCTTCCAGAATGGCCTCGTTGTTACCCTCTTTGACGGCCTCCCAGGGGACGATTTTCTTGACCAGCTCGTAGTTCTCGTCGGTGTCGGGCACCAGCGTGGCAAACACGGCAGCGCGGCTGGCCGCCAGCGGGCGACGCGCCCACCAGATGTGCAAGGTGGAGATGTGACCGTGCCTGATGCTCTTCTCGCGGGCGGATTCAGTGCTGACCTCGGCCAGCGGGAGGCGGTGTTCAATAAGACGCTTGTATGCCATGAGTTCGTTCAGAATAGCGGTGTGGAGCGCACAATTCTGCTCAGTGGCAGCCGAGGCCATCGGGGGTGTTTGGGTGACTAAAAATGGAAATCACGCACATCGTTTGAGGAGGGCGACGCCACTGACTCTGTTATTTTTTGTTGGCGATGATGTTTAGCAGCCGGATGATTTCGGCATTCTGTTTGGTCTGAATGTACATGAGCTGCGCCGTGGCTTCGTTGGAGACCTGAGAGACCTGCGGTGCGCTGTCCGCCATGATGACCTGAGTACGGAAGTCACGGATAATGGCACTTGCTTCAGCCACATAATCCGTCTTGGACTTCCTCTCCGCCGAGGTCAAGGAGTCGTAGCTGAGTGCCTGTCCAAGGGCGATGCCGCCGATGAGGAAGCCTAAGGCTGCCGCTACGTTTTTCAGGTTCTTCATGCCCAGCCAAATTATTTGTAACGCAGTTACCATCTCCTTACGAAGGGATAGAAACTCATTGATTAAAGCCGTGATACTGGTCGCCAGTCGGTGGCAGAAACAAGAAATTTCGTTGACGAAAGTCTGTAAATTCTCGCCTTTGAAGAGCCCTCCGGCAGCCTAGCCTGACCCGAATTCCAACCGGAATTGCTGCACTTCCGGTTGCCGGCTGTGCCCGGCCAACACGCTAAAATCCTAGCCGGTAGATTGGCCCGCAGGCAGACACACAGGGGTGGGGACCCGAATTGAACCCGAATTCAACCCGAATTCGTTTCGGGAAGGACATAGTGGGCAGCTTGACCACGGCCGACCAGCACAATCTTCTGCTCGTTGCGGAGGCGCTGAAGTAGGTACTCGGCCTTGCCCTTCTCCATTCGGTTGTCTTGAATCACTTCTCGGCGTGTAACGCGACCCCGCTCCCGGATGCGGTTAATGACCCACTGCTCGTCGGCATCGGTTTCTGCCTGCTTGCGGCGTTCATACTCATCCAACTGGTTCAGTTCCTGGTATACCGCGCCGCTCAGATGATACGTGGCATTCCGTCCTGAACGGCGACGCTCCACCAGCCCCCAATCGAGCAACTCTTCCAGAATGTTCCGTGTCTGAACTTCCTCGACGTTTGCCAGAGGAGCGGCTTCCTGAGCAGAGAGTTCCCTGGCCTTGGAGAGGTGATGCATCACCATCAGATGCCGCCAGTCCATGGTCTGGTGTTCGTTCTGGGCGCGGATGACCATCTCAACGAATCGGACATCGGCCTCGCCCCCAGGAATAGCTACGCTGACACTGCCGCCGTCTGTCTGATAATGCGGGGCAGGTCGTCCTGAGCTCAGCACATCTCCAAAAATCCTGGGCACACCACGCCCAGTGCGCTCCACGAGGCCCAAACGTTTGAAAATATCAGCAAGGAGTGGATTGCGCGGGTTGGGCTGAACGTACAGCAGGTTCTGAACGGTGATGCCATCCATAAAAGCGCCTGGGCTAGAGATAGTCAGCTTGTCCCCCTTGAACTGGAAGTACACGGCATTCAGCAGGGTGTAATCTCGGTGGACCAGAGCGTTGGCGAAGGCTTCCCGCACAGCACGCTCTGGATACTGTGGGACTGCGATACGCTCCAGTCCTAGGCGCAGTTCCTTCTGGGGATTGCGGTTGAGGAAGAAGTTCTCGTAAAGCTCCCAGATACGCAGAAGCGGTTCACGGTAGAAGTCGTTGGCCGTTACGTCCTGGTCAGCTGTCAGTTGCTGGAACCCAACTTCATGCCCGGGGATATAGGCCCGGATGGCAGTGATGTTCCCAGCGACCAGAAGACCCGCCACAGTGGGATAAATCTTCTGTCCTTCCCGGTAAACCAGGCTCAGAGCATCCGCCAGGGCCAGATTGTCGAGTTCCAGCAGGGTCTTATCAGCCTGTGGCTGCCGGCGCACGAATCCGCGGATGCGGTCAAGTTCGGCCAGAGACAGGGCCTCAAATCCCAGGTCACGCACAGGTTGTTGAGTGTGGTCGTACTGGCGCCTTACCGCCAGCAAGGCCGGAATTTCGTGAGGGTAAATGATGGCGCACTCCGGGTCGCCCCAGGCACCGAAACGACGTTTCAAAATGCGGCCTTGGCTGGTAGAGACGAGCGCGGAAGCCTGGCCAACGTGAATGACGGCCACAGGTCCGTTGTGGGTGTTCACAATTTCTGCTCGAATTTCCGGTCTGCTTGCGCCGTGCAGAACGTTTCTCAAAAATCCGCTGAGGCCATTTGCCGGGCGTCCCTGATGACTAGGGTGAAGGCCGGTAATGGTGCCATCGTCCTCCACCCCAAGCACGAGAAGCCCACCTTCGGCGTTGGCCAGACACACCACGGCCTCCTGCAAGTCCACATCTGACAGGCCGCTTTTCTGGGACGGGGAATCGCTTTTGAACTCGACATGCAGTGTCTCGCCACCTGCAATAAGGTCCCGGAGTTCAGCTTCGGTCATTGGGACTCAGGATAACCGGCGCTCAGAGGAGCCGCTGTCGGGCACGGACCTGCTGCATCGCCTGCAAGAGGCCATCGTCAGGGTCATCCTGATTCACCAGTGGAATGAAGAACTGCGCACTAATGCGGAAAGGGTCGCGGGCCAGATAGTCGTCGAACGCCTCCAGCGCAGGAAGCGTGGCCTGCTCTGGCGTTTGCGCGACATGTTGCCGCTTCTCCGTCAGAAACTGCCGGAACGCCTCCCTGAACCTGTGGGCGAAGTTCTCCCTAAGGTGTGCCTGCTCGGCTTTGAGCTGCTTTTCGAAGCGGAGGCGCGCTTGCTGTTCCACCTCGCCGAGGAACTCTTTGACAAGTTCCATGTCCTCTGCACGGAGGACAAACAGGCCGCGAATGCCGGGAACGGCCTCCAGCAGGTTGTTCAGTCGGCGGCGTTCGAGACGTACAAAGTTCTGGAACTGCTGCGCCAGCTGAGAGATATCCGGGTCGATGTACTCCACACTGGGGTACTTGACGCGGTTGGCCTGGGCCTGAGAGCTGGCGTGACCCAGAGATTCTGGGGTCATCGTGTATTGCCCAGTCAGCAGCCGGAAGGAGAGGCGCACCGCGAGCACGCCCGAAGCGGAATGATTAACCAGCAGGTCGTTCAGGCGCTCACGTTCCTTGGCCAGTTCGTCAATCTCGCGCTGGATGGTCGTGAAGTCGAGAGGCAAACTGTCACGCCACAAGGATTCCAGTTTTGTCAGCGCCTGGGAGGTCAAGGGATGGGGACCGCTCATGGCCTCCACCTGACCGCCGCGTGGGGTACCGTGCTCGCCCCGGTTACTGAGATTGGCGCTGCCGAGCCACAGAACCCCCTGGCCAGCCTCCTCGCGGGCGTACACCTTGGCGTGCAGGGCAGGCAGCCGCTGCACCTCTACACCCCACTCTTTGAAGGCCTTGACGGCCCTCAGGTCTGACATGCCTGTGAGGAAATCGGAGGCATGTCCCCGGATGAGCAGACGGTCGCCCTTCTGTACGCTGCCGAGCAGGTCGGCGTGCCGAGTGGTGAGCCAGGGGGTGACCAGCCAGCGCCGACCTGGACCGTCCAGGTCATTCAGGGTGGCCCGCCAGCCCTCGATTAGGTGAATCAGGTCTGGGACCGAAGAGAACGCGTTGGGCTTTTCTCCTGCGGGAACAAGCACGCTGTCGAACAAGCTTTGCTGGTCGTTCATGCGTGCTCCTCGGTCTGCTCTCCGGCCCGCTGCCATTCGTCGGTGGAAATCACGTAGTGCAACACCGTGACCTCCTGTCCTGGCGTGAGTTTGGCGGCCGGGTTCTGGACAATGGTCAGCTGTGGGTGTGTGCTGAGCGCCTGGGTCACGACATACAGGAAATAGGCGTCTCCTAAGCGGCCCGCAGTAATCCATTCGTTCGGGGTGAGGACGACCGGTCCAACGCCCGCCCGGCCCTTGACCTCGATAAACCGCACCTCTTGTGACTTGCCATCGGCATTGGCCTGTGGTCCGGCACTGCGGATGTCATAGCCCACGTTCTCTGCGCTCACGTCGGCGGGGACACGGCCCTGCTGCCGTTCATACTCTTCAGTCACGCGCATGCCGGCAAGTTCCACCGCTTTCCGGACGTCAGGGTCGTCCTCTTTGGGAAGCCCCTGCTCGACTGGTTTGAGGGGCCGCAGGAGGGCCAGGGCGAGCAGTTGCGCGGGTTCAGGAATAAGCTGGCTTTCCTGCTCCAGTTCGGCTTCGAAGCTCCTCTGACGCTCCTGGAGAACACGCAGACGGCGTTCCTCCTGGCCGATAGGCAGTTTCATGTCCTCGCCCTGCGCGCCTTTGAGCTTGTGCTGGGTGAGTTTTCGGGTGGACTCCCTGATGAGGTGGTCCAGACTGCGGCTGCCGTAACGCCTCCGGATGTCAACCTCCCGGAGCCGCTCGCCGCGCACTTCTTCCTCATAGGTTTCGAGCTGAGTGTCCAGCAGCCATCCTTCGAGCCGGTCCTGAAGAGCCTCGCTGTCAGGCGCATGTTCGGGCGTTGAGGGCAACGCGTCCACGAGCAGCCTTGGAGAAACCAGTGTTGGCAATGCGTCAGCGTCAGGCTGGTGCTGAACCGCAAAGAGCCGCTGCGAAGCAGTCGTTCCCCGGCCATCTACCACCGCCAACTCGTAGAAACCCATCACAGCGTCTTTCGACAGGCCATCGAGCTCAAATGTTGCCCCCTGCCGCATGACGGGCTGGGCCAAGGCCAGTGTCTCCTGGAGGACCAGGTCGAATAGGGGGTGCCCTGGTGCGAGGAAGTCCGCGTCGTAGGCCGCCCGCTTGTCGAAGGTCGTCTTGGCGTACTCGCTCTTGACGTTGTGGCCCTTGGAGCGCAACTCATAGGGCACCCGCATGCGGTACAGGTTGTCCTGCCGCGCTGTGACCTCGCCACCCAGTTTGGTCAGCGCCTGAATGAAGAAGCGGGAGGTGTACTCCGGTTGGATGCGGGTCAGCTCACTGTGCTCCCGGTCGGCGCGGAGGCGGGAGAGGTCCACGTCCCGCTTGGCCAGTGCCTCTAGCGTGACTTCCTTCAGGTAGTTGACACGGTCAGGCGACAGACGAGCCTCCACCATCGCCTGGATTTCGGCCAGACTCTTGCGGCCCAGCATCATCTCCTGCATCAACTTTTCAAGGTCCACGTCCCCCAGCAACTCTCCGACCACGTCATACACGCGGTCACTGCCGAGTTGCTCGCGCATCACTTCCAGCTTCTGCAAGACGAGGGCCAGCACGTCACCTTCACGGGTCCCTTCGGCGACCAAGTTGTGAATATGAACCTCAAGCTTTTGCCCGTAGCGGTGAATGCGGCCCATGCGCTGTTCCAGACGGGTGGGATTCCAGGGGAGGTCGTAGTTGACCATGACCGAGCAGAACTGAAGATTGATGCCTTCGCCTGCGGCTTCGGTGGCCACCATGACCTGGGCTGAATCCCGGAATTCCCGCTCCCGACTCACACGCTCTTCCAGGCCCATGCTGCCGTCAATATGGGTCACCGCGTAGCCCTGCTTATTCAGCACACCGACCAGGAAGGTCAGCGTGTCCTTGTGCTCGGTAAACACCAAAAGCTTCTCGCTGCCCAGGCTGGTCAGCACCCGTAGAAGTTCCTGCAACTTGCGGTCCTGCTCCAGCTTCGCCAGAAGGCGGGCTTCGCGGCTCAGCGACTCCAACTCCCGGATTTCAGCCTCCAGCTGAGGCAGATTGCGGGCCAGGGTAAGGCGCTCGGCAAGGCGGTCTTCCAGCTCCCAGCGCTCCTCTTCAGGCAGGTCTTCGAGCTCGTCCTCGGTGTAACCCAGATACGGGTCATCCGCTAGGTTGTTGACGTCATCCTTCAGGGCTTCGAGCCGTTTCAGCCGGTTTTCCAGCGAGCGGCTGATGGCATACGAACTGCTGGCCAGTCGCCGTTGTAGCACCGTCATGGCCAGGCCCACGTTGCGCTTGCGGTCATCCCAGGCTTTGCGGAAGTGCTTGGTGACGTAGTCCGTCACATGCTCGTAGAGAGCACGTTCACTGGGGGAAAGCTTGAACTGAGGGGTATGAACATAGCGCGGAGGAAAGAGGGGCTTGCCGTCGAAGTCCGTCATGTCTTCTTTCAGGCGGCGCAGCATGATGGGGTTTTCCCCCCGCGCTGCGGCCTCTTCCAGAAGACGTGTGGTGGCAAAAAGGTCAGGCTCCAAGAGGTCGAGGAGCAACCGAAACTTCTCGTTGTCGCCCTGGTGAGGTGTGGCCGTCAACAGGAGCATGTGGGCGCTCGTTTGCGAGAGCACTTCGCCTAGCTTGTAACGCTGCGAGCGCTTGATTTCCGAACCGTACTTAGTCGCGGACAGGCGGTGGGCTTCATCCACGATGACCATGTCCCAGTGGACACGGCGCAGATGTTCGAGATTGGCCTCGCGTTTGGCGAAGTCCACGCTGGTAACCACCAGGTCTTCGCTTTCCCAGGGATTCTCGCCGTAGGCCAGCCCAGCCACATCCCGGTTAATGACCTTAAAAGTCTCGCCAAACTTGTCGCGCATTTCGCGTCGCCACTGGTCCGTGAGGTTCGCCGGGGTGACAATCAGCACCCGGCCCAGCAGTTTGCGATACCCCAACTCCTTGAGGAGCAGGCCGCCCATGACCGTCTTGCCGGCGCCTGGGTCATCAGCCAGCAGGAAGCGAATCCGGGGCCGTTTGAGCAGAACGCCGTACACCGCTTCCAGCTGGTGGGGAAGCGGGTCAATCCGGCTCGCCGACACGGCGAAGAAGGGGTCGAAGGTGTAGCCTAGCTGAATGCGCCGGGCCTCAACGCCCAGAGCGAACAGCTCCGGGTCACCCTGGAAATCCGTTTTCAATTCGGCCACCAACGCCATCAAGCTGTCCATTGAGGCAGCGTCGAGCATGCGCTGGTGGATACGTTGGGTGGTCAGGCCTGCGGCGATGACCTTCTGGCGCATTCCAGCTTTCTCGACTCGGATGACCCGCACAGGCTCAGGAAAAATAGGGGAACGAAGTGGACGGTCCAGCAGACGGTCATACGTTGTCATGGAGAGACCTCATGAGCGCAAAGAAGCACGCGTTACCGCCCATCCTAAACGCTGAAAAGTGGCTCTCAGACGAAAAGATTGCCATCGCAGAAGGGG
This sequence comes from Deinococcus arcticus, assembly GCF_003028415.1. NCBI lineage: Bacteria > Thermotogati > Deinococcota > Deinococci > Deinococcales > Deinococcaceae > Deinococcus > Deinococcus arcticus. The sequence goes on along the minus strand of NZ_PYSV01000011.1, from coordinate 69,492 downwards.
CGTTGGGGGTCTTGACAACGGTCAGGCAGCACACGATTATTTATGTTCAATCGGAGATGGCGCTGGAATTGTCCCACGACGTGCCATCCGTAAGCCCCGGATAGTTTGCCGAATGGTAAGGCCGAAGCAGGACAACGTAGAGACCACCGAGTTGGGACACGGAGTGGAGAAGCGTTGATAACCCAGTAAGCGCGCCGGGCTGCCCACTACAGACCGCGATGCTGGAGTGTGAGCTGTAAAGGCTCACCGCCTGACTTCGGACAACCCCATGTCCTTTTTCCCACCTGAGACACCGGGTGCGGTTGGCGAAATTCACGCTCCTGAGCATCCTGGCGCAAGTTCATCGCCAAGAGTCCTTGGACTCGCCCTACAGATGCCGCAGGAGGAACCCATGTCCGCGCCTAATATCGATGCACTCGTCCCAGAAATCATCAATCTTCTTGGTTTGCTCGAAAGCTATCTCAAAGCTGATGAGCGAACTCTTGAAGCCGAAGTTCTTGCAACCGCACTGGCTGGAGACATCAATGCGCCCTGTCACTTTGGAGCTGAGCGCGAGGACTTGCTCATCACAAAGATGACCTGTGAAACCGTTGCAGAACTACAGAAGCAGTTGGCGCAAGTGCTGCTGGTGACGACAACGGGTACTGAGACAGCTGCCGCCGCCACAGCTCACGAAGACGTGCCCCTCTTCTGATGGCCGTCAACATGACACTGATTGACCTCCGCAACCGTCTGCGCGAGAAGCTTTCCATGTTGAATGAAGTGCAGGTCGAGGCTGAGGCTTATTTGGCTCTCAAGGACACTAGACACGACCAACTCACCCGACGCCTGGAGAAGCTAGAACGCCGAACTGACGACATCGCTAACCCTGATACGGCACGGAGCCAGAAATTGCTGGAGGCCTACGACCAACTCCTGGAACTGCACGCACGCAGCGAAGAGGAACTGGATGATTGGGAAAGCTTGGTCCTAGAGCCCCTGCGAGAAGTGCAAGAGGCCTTGTTAAAACTCGTGTCTTAACAACAGAGTGAGAGTCAGGCGCATCCTGACTCTCGTCTTCCCAAACAGCATCAGTGCTGGCGCTCCAACAGCAACCGGCAGCATTCAACCCTTCAAAATAATGGGGAGTATGGTCCAAGCTCCAGTTTCCGAAGTAGAGCGTCATGTTGGTTGAAGTGCTTCGCAACGGTAGAGCTTCTTGATGTTGTCGCGCGGTTCTTATAGAGGTGGGCATCGGCGAAGAGGACCGTCAAATCTTTGGCAAGGTCATGGAGCTGAGGCCATAAGTCTTGGTGCTCTAACGGCGAACCATCCGCTTTGAGCCACCCGTTACTAGCCCAGTTAAACCTCCAGGCCACCATTCCCAGGACGACGTACTCGTTACGGCAGTGCACAAGCACAACGTCATCTGGCCAGTGCTCTTTTGCGTACTTGAGCGCTTCAAGGAGGGCTTCAGGAAGAAGACGCATATGTGTGGCTAAGGAGGGGCTGTGAATCTGCCCTTTGCTTTCTCCTCGTTGCAGCTCTGCAATCCAGATGGGGTCGCCCCAACTCCCAGCTTTCATGTTTGCCGTTTTTAGGACGACCTCAGTGACCATGGATACCTCTGATGCTTACCGTAAGGCTTTCTCGCTCTGCACGTCAGTCTATGTCAGCAGCTTTATGATGGACTCGTTCCTGATACGTGTTGTCCGGCTCCAATTCGTGGTGGCCGTCTGGCGTCGTCGGCATGTCGCACATGGCCACCACCTGCTTCCCTCGCCTAGTTTGAACTGACAGCCGAGCCGTGCTCCACTGCCAAGACGTTCCTTTCGACGTACGCCTTAAATGAGCTTACGTCGGTGAAGTAGAGATAGCCGGCCTGGTTGACTGCTGAGTGCGTCTCATCGGTCTCGTCCAACAAGAGCGCGACTGGCTGGCTCAGACCTTCCTGAAGGCCATTAGGCCATGCGAGGTCGAGTGTGGCGAGCACCTCACCCTGTTCGGAGGTCAACTCGTATCTGGAATCTCCTTCAGGCAGTTGAAGAGCGTTCAGCCAAGCATTTACTTCGTTCAGAACATTGATTTCAGAGTCGTCAACAATAGCCCCGCCCGTAGGGAGAGAGTCCTCCGGCGTCTCTGATGGTGCAGTGATGGTGCCGCCGACCAGGCTCTTCAAGAACTTATTTGCCGCCTGTGCCAAGAGCTCGCGGCGCTTAGCCAGAAACGCTGGGTACTGGTCCAGGGACCAGAGGGCAGCATCCAGGGGCATCCAGTGCGATTCCAGGACACCTGGATGCTTCGCCTCATAGATTGGCAGGTATTCTTTGGGCAGCGCATCGGATATCTCCAGATTTGTGTCCTGAGTCAGGAACGTGAAATTCGCGAGGGCATTGACCTGCTGGCGGTTGTAGCCAGCTTTTTTGAGTTGGGCCTGCGGAAAGACATGATGAACTTGCAATTGGCTCAGATTGCCCAGCAGGGCGTTTCTTAGCTCCACACCATTGCCCCAGTCACGTGCGTGACTCACGCGAGTCATCATGTACAGCAACGGGTAGAACCGGGCACCTTTGGTGGCACCCTCAAAATCAGCCGCCTTGAGCTGCAGGTCCCCACGGTCACGTTGAAGGTCGGCAATCAGGCGGTCCAGGGCTCCATTGGGGTTGGAGATGAGGTTCAGGTCGCGGGCCAGGACACTTTCCGTTGAGCCCGCGTATCGGCCCCAGAGGAATGTATGGATGTACCAGTAGAGAAGTGCCTGCTGCTCTACGCCGTTGTTAAAGTCTTTGCCGCGCACGTGTACATACCGCGCCATCAGAGGAAAGGAGTATCGACTGCCCAGGACTTGGTCGCTGTCAAGTCCGAGGTAAGAGTTGATGAGGTTCAAGAGCCTGTTGACCGCTTTTTTTGCATCGGCCAGCCCCTGCTTGAATTGCTCCGAGGAGACGCTGGAAAGCGCCGAGAAGTACGCGTCGCCAGTCACAACTGCGTTGATAACACGCATCAACCAGTCCAGCTTGAAATGGAAGCCAGCCTTAGCCCACTCTTGAAGGGCCTTTTGCATTTCCTCTCGTGCTTCTGGCCACTCTGCGCACACTTTAGCCAGAGCAAGGTCACCACTGGACAACTTAGTTCCCCCGCTGTTGACCTTGTTGAAGATATCGACAACAACCTCAATTGTTTTGTCTTCTCCGATGATTTCTTCAATATGAATATCAATATCACCGATATTCCTTAGGCGACTGGCTCTCTCGAAATATTGAGGTGCTTTTTCGGGCATCGTGGAAAAAAGTAGACCTCCTAGGCTGCCTAGCTTCCCACCATCTACATAAAGCTCAGTGACATTCAGCCAAATAGGATTGTTCTGCATTTTTTGAGGAGCATAAAATTCAAACTCTTCAGTATCAAGGTTAAAATAGAGTCCAGTAAACGCTTTTGCATTGCCATCGAAAAACTTAGGTGGCTTCCCCCGCATGACGCCGTACAAGCTTGTCATTCGCTGCTGGCCATCTAGGAGGAGACTTACAGTGGTGCCGCTTGAAACCTGTGTCCCCCTGGTTGCGGTTGCTTCCCCTTTCGTCTTCCAGGTCAGCAATCCACCGACCGGATATCTGTAGTAGAGCGAGCGCATGAGCCCACGCACCTGGTCACGATTCCAGACATAGCCACGTTGGAACTCTGGAAGGGCCACCGTATTCATGTCTATCTGACTCAGGATGTCGGCGATTTTCATGGGTATGGCTACCATAGCCCCAATGCCTTCTGAGGGAGGCCATAAAGGTGAACAGGGCAGCCAACCTCGCTTCGGCTGCCCTCAGGTCATTAATTGCCCTGCCACCCTCCCGGCCTAACCAGGACGCCCAGTTCTGGGTACTCAACCTCCAAGGCCTCTCGGCGACTCATATGGCTCTGGAAGAGGCGCATCAGTGTCTCTCCCCCTGCTTCATCCTCATCGGCGTCCATAGCTGGGGTCAGCAGGAGGCTCAGGGCATTCAAGCTGGAGAGGAGTTGGAGATACTCTTTGCAAACCCCAGAGGGAACTTCTGTATTCAAGAGGCGAGTGCGAACGAGCTCGATATCGACGTAGTGCATATGTTCCTCCAAAGGAAAAGCCCTGACTCACCAGAGGGTGACCAGGGACGCAAAGGGATGCGTAACGAGATTTGACGTTCTATACGGGGTTTCCCACCGCAATGGGTAAACAATCTCTTGTGTGCTGTATTCTTAGGGCCCCAAAACCCGCTCTGGGATATCATTCTCACCGATATGACTGAAGCGTAGTCGTGTGCTCCAAACCGACTTTGACAGGTGCAGGAAACAGATTTATACTGTTCTGGACGGCTTTTGCGAAGGTGGTAGAGCGAACATCTGCTGAAAATCGTTGGGTCGCCGGTTCAAGTCCGGCCCTGGCCACCACAGAAAGTCCCTACCCCTCGCGGTGGGGCTTTTTGCTGTGGGGCTGGCTGGCTTGCCCTGTGAAGACCTCTGCGTCAGCGCGGCTCCACCCAGAACACGCCGCCCACCCCCACGCGGGGGCTCAGGATCAGCGGTTCGCCGTTGGCATTCAGGACCGCGCGCAGGTCGCCGCCCGGCTGATAGGCACGCAGCACCCCGTAATGCTGTTGCCGGAGGCTGAATTCCAGGCCCACCACCGGCACCCCGGCCGCAAACAGCCGCGCCAGATGCCGTTCCAGCACGGGGCCCCGGTGCACGCCCCACAGGCCCCGGGCGCGCAGGGGCAGGCCCCCCGCCGCCAGATAGCCGTTCAGGCCGCCCAGCCAGCGCCACGGCCAGGTGGCCCGCCAGCCGCCGGTCAGGGGCACGGCGAAGGCCCCCTGCCACACGGCCAGTTCCCGGGCCAGCTCATCGCGGGCGGGCAAATTCAGGCCCTGGCGCCCGGCTTGCACCCGCAGCAGGGTGGCGGCACTCAGGGCGCCGCAGCCCACCAGCCCACCGCGCCAGGGCGGCTGAAGGCCGTCTTTTGGGGGGCGGGGGCCAGGAAACACCACGGGTTCAGCCATGGGCCGAGGCTAAGTGGCGGCCCACGCGGCAGGGTGAGCGCTTCCCCCGGCTGGGCTTCATGGCGGATGTGGCCGAGCCGAAGCCGACGCTACGGTGACCCGATGACTGACCAGCCCCATTCCCGCGCGTGGTACGCCCGCCTGGCCCGTGAACGCGGCGAGTACTGCCACCCCTGGCCCCGGACCCTGGACGGCCCTGACCCAGAACTGTCCTTTGACCTGCTGCTGGCCGACCTGCTGACCCCGCAAACGCACGTGCTGGACGCCGGCTGCGGCCATGGCCCGGACGCCGCGCGCTTTGGCCCCCAGGCAGCGCGCTGGGTGGGCTACGATTTCGCCCCGGCCTTTCTGGCCCAGGCGCGGGCAAAGGCGCCGGGTGCCGAGTTTGTGGCCTGGAACGGCAAGGGGGACATTCCGGCGGCACTGGGCGGCCCCTTTGATCTGATCGTGTCGCGGCGGGGGCCCACCAGTGTCATCCTGCGCCTGCCTGAACTGGCGGCGCCCGGCGCCCGCTTTCTGTACGTGGGGCCCCGGCTGCATGTGCCGCAGGTGCCGCAGCGACTGGCCGCCGTGGGCTGGCCGGTGCTGGGCGAATGGCAGGTGAGCGTGCAGGCGCGCGTGCCCACCCGCGAGGCCTGGGCCACGCGCTGCGACTGGATGCAGGAATCCGGGCGCCTGCCTGACTGGGACCAGCAGGCCGGGCCCCAGGGCCTGCCCTACCGCGAGGAACGCTATGTGGTGCTGGCCGGGTCGCCCGGGTAAAGGGCGCCCGCAAAATACAGGCCGTCCGGCGCCACATTCGCGCCTGCCTGCGCGCGCTGGCGGCTGCGCAGAATGGCCGCCACCCCGGCCGGGTCCAGTTTGCCCTGCCCGGCCAGTAGCAGCGTGCCCACCAGCCCGCGCACCATGTGGCGCAGGAAACTCTCGCCGTGCACATGAATGGCCCAGATCCCGTCTCCGTTTGCCCCGGGGCCCGGCACCACCGTCAGGGCGCGCAGTTCGCGCACGGTCTGGCGGTCTTCCTGGGTGGCGAAGGCAGCGAAGTCGTGTGTGCCGGTCAGGGCCTGCGCGGCGGCGTTCATGGCGGCCATGTCCAGCGGCTGCGGCACATGCAGCGCCCGGCCCGCCCACAGCGGATGGCGCTGCGGCGCGCACCACAGCCGGTACACGTAGCGCCGCTCCAGGCAGGAAAACCGGGCGTGGAAGCCGGGGGGGGCCGGGGCCGCGTCCAGCACCGCCACCGTGGGGGGCAACCACGCGTTCAGGGCGCGCGCCAGCCGCGCTGGCGGCACGCGGAAGTCGGCGGGCAGGTCCACATGCACCGGCATGGCCTCGGCGTGGACGCCCGCGTCCGTGCGGCCAGCAGCGACCGGGCGAAAAGGCGCGGGCCCCAGCCGCGCAAAGGCCGCGTGCAGGGTGTCCTGCACACTGGGGGCATTGGCCTGGGCCTGCCAACCGGCGTAAGGCGCGCCGTCCCAGGCCACCGTCAGGCGCAGGCGCTGGCAGCCGTCCGGGGGCTGGAAGCGCAGAGGCGAGGTGGGGAGCGGGTGGGTCATGAGGGGCCCTGTGAAGCGCGGGCTTTCTCACGGTGCGCGGCGGGCATGAGACCTATGCTACGCGGCGTGAAGCGTTTCTTCATGGTTGGTCTGCTTCTGCTGGGCACGGTGACCAGCGCCGCGTCCTACCGCGTGAAGCCGGGTGACACCCTGGGCGGCATCGCCGCGCGCCACGGGCTGAGCCCGGCGCAACTGCAGGCCAGCAACCCCCGGCTGCGCGGCGGCGCGCTGCAGGCCGGCTGGGTGCTGACCGTGCCGGAGCGGCCCACCCCCGGGCGCCGCTACGTGGTGGCCCCGGGCGAGAACCTGAGCAGCATTGCGGCGCGCGCCGGGGTGAGCCTGGGGGCGCTGCTGCAGGCCAACCCGCAGTACCGGGGCGGGCGGGCCGTATGGGCCGGGGCCACCCTGCAGATTCCGGCGCGTGGGGGTGCGGCGCCGGTGGCCCGCCCAGCCACGGGCGGCGCCACCATCCGCACCGCCAGCACCGCCGGCGGCCGGGGCCTGTGGCTGTGGCCGGTCACGGGCCACCACAGCGTCAGCAGCGGCTACGGCGAGCGGGAACTGCTGGGCCAGCACGAGATGCATTACGGCATAGACATCAGCGCGCCGGTGGGCACGCCGGTGGTGGCGGCGCGGGCTGGCCGGGTGCTGGAGGCCCGCGCGGACTTTGCCCGGGGCTGGGGCTGGACGGTGGTGCTGGAGCACGGCGGCGGCTGGATCACCCGTTACGCCCACCTCAGCGCCACACTGGTGCGCGCCGGAGAACAGGTGGTGCAGGGCCAACTGGTGGGGCGGGTGGGCAACACCGGGCGCAGCACCGGGCCGCACCTGCATTTCGGCACCTACCTGCGCTGGGGGCCGGGCGAGAACTGGACCCCGCGCGACCCCCTGAGCTTCTATCCATGAGCGCCTGGGTGCATTACGCCGAGGGGCGCCAGGGCCTGTCCAGCCGCGCCGCCCTGCACGCCTTTCTGGAGAGCCTGCCGGGGCAACCGGGCTTTCTGGGCGCTGAATTGCTGCTCAGCCCGGCCCAGCCGGAGCTGAGTCTGGTGGCCAGCCGCTGGACCACAGAGGTGCCGCCGCTGGCCGTGCCGGCCGGGGTACGTGCCTGGACCTTTCAGGTGCTTGACCACCGCTGAGTCGGCAGCTGGGCGGGGGCAAGACAGCCTGCCTTGCCCGCAAGCTTCAGCCGGCACCTCCCTCCCCACCCGCCCTTGCTTTCCGATGATCCTCGGTTTACGATGTCAGTACATCGCCAAACGAGGTCACCCCGGTGGCCCCGAAAAGGAGCCCCATGGACGCGCAGCAACTCAAAGGCCACCTCGACCTTCTTCTCCTGGCCAGTCTGGAACATGGCCCCCGCTACGGCGGCCAGATTATTGCCGACGTGCAGGCCGCCACCGACGGGTACTTTGCCCTGCGCGAGGGCACCCTGTACCCTGCGCTGCACCGCCTGGAAAAGCAGGGCTTTCTGCGCGGCGAGTTTCAGGTGCTGCCCCGGGGCGGCAGTCCGGTAAAGGTGTACACCCTGACGCCCAGCGGCCAGACCGAACTGCGCGCCCAGCGGGAACGCTACGAGCAGTTTGCCCGCGCCGTGCGCGGCGTGATTGGCGGTCTGGCATGAGCGCCACGGACCAGTTTGTGCGCCGGGCCACGCGCGGCCTGTGGGGCCAGAAGAAACGCGACGTCCAGCAGGAACTGCGCGGCGCTGTGGAAGACAAGGTGTACCGCCACCGGCTGTGCGGCCTGAGCCCTGAAGCCGCCGAGCAGGCCGCCCTGCGCGACCTGGGCCACCCCGGCGCCATTGCCCTGGAGCTGAGCCGCGTGCACAGCCTGCCCGCCGCCGTGCGGGGCACCCTGGCCCTGGGCATTGCCGGGCTGCTGAGCCTGCAGGCCGCCGCGCAGGTGGGCACGGTGCAGGCCATCCTGGACCCCCGCATGGGCCCCGCCTGCACGCTGGAAGAACTGTATGTGCGGCTGGTGCCCGGCGCCACGGCGGCCACCGCCCAGCGGCTGCAGGCCACCCCGGCCGGGCGCGCGCAGTTGCAGGCCAGCGTGCTGGGGCGCGTAGAGCCCGCCCACGCCGCTTACCTGCGCCGCACCCTGGCGGCGCCGAACGGCGAGGCGGCGCTGGCCGAGGATTGCCGTCAGGCGCAGCCGCCCACCTACGCCGCCAATCTGCTGCGCCTGGCCGATGTCTACGCGGCCCTGCGGGCGGCCGGCGTGACGGTGACGCCCCTGGCCGATCAGCGGCAGGTCGAGTTGACCTTTCCCGGCGAGTCGCCCCGGCAGGTGCTGGACCTGTCGTACCAGACCCAGCAGGTGGGGGCCGACACCTATGTGAGCGGCGCGGCGCTGGTGTACGCCCTCAAGCAGAGCCTCACGGTCCCGCTGCAGATCACGGGGCTGCGCAACCCCACCCTGACCGTTGGCCCGGCCCGCCTGCAGCTGGGCAGTCCAGCGGCCCCGGTCCTGGCCACCGACCTGTACGCCCGGATCATGTACGACCAGCTCAGCCCGCATCTGCCCCGGGTGCCCGGTCAAATGGGCACCGCCCTGGGGGTCACGCCCGCCACCCTGACGCCCGACCCGGCTGGCCACCGCCTGCTTGTCCAGGCCCCGGACGGCGCTCTGTATGCCACCCTCAGCAACGCCGCGTTCGTGCGCAGTGCCGCCCCCAGTGGGCGCCTGTACACTCTGACCCTGAATCCTGTGCAGAATGGCCAGCTGCCGGCGCCGCTGGCCCAGGGCCAGGACACTGGCTTTGCGCGCGTGGTCAGCACCCTGCCCGAGTTGCTGTTCGCCAGCCAGCAAGGCCAGCGGGCGCTGCTCGTCTACCGCGTGAACGGCACCGACCTGCGCCAGCTGACCTTCACGCCGGTGCCTGCCGCTCAAGTGCGCGTGAACACGGCGCCGTGAGGCCAAGCCTGACGGAACGCTCCTCCTGACGGCTCTGCTGGGCCGCGTGGCGTTCGGCGGCACCCCGGACCCGGCCGCCTCTGCATAGCTGGCGCAGGTCGTGTAGACCGGCGCCCACTCCTTGCCTCACCCGAAAATTCGACCTGTGGCTCAGGGGTGGGTGACGAAATACAGAAACTCACCGGCAGCCCGTCCAGCCAGGAAAATGGCACTGGCCGCCCCGATCACCAGCAGGGGCAGCAGCAGGCGCGACAGGTGTGGGTGCTGAGCCACCAGCTCGGTATACGCCCGAAAAAAGGACCTCATGCCAGCAGCTTATACGGGACTCCGGCGAGCCGAGGGCGAGGGGGAGTGGGTGGACCCGTAGAGCTGCCCAGCAGAGCGAATGAGAGAAAAGACGGGACTCTGGCGATGGAACAGCACCCCTGCGCCCTTCCAGGCTGCTCTGGCAGCACACTTCGTGCTGGTGGGCCCTGGCCAGATCGGGCAGGCCCCCGTGGCCCCGGGCACCTCCGATCAGGCGCAGGAACGCCTGGGGGCACAGGCCGATATCCTGAGCGACCGTTGCCAGCGCGGCCTGCCCTAGCCGGCGCAGCGCACCCCGCCTTCGGCCTTGCCCAACTTCTCAGCTTCCTCAGCGCCACCCCTGGCGGTCCAGAGCAGCGCTTGAGGCAGACTTGGCCGGGCATTTAGACGTCGCCCAGATTCGGGTATTTCTTCCTGATGGCCGCCCCCGGCCTCCCTAGGGTGACCTCCTGACGGCGCACGGCGCGCCCTGTGACTGCCCCAGGAGGCCACCCCCATGACCCAGCTTCTTTCCCGCCAGCCGGTTCGGCGGCCCCCCTCTTCCCCTTTTGCCAGCAGCTACCACCTGATCTGCAGCGGCGAGCCCCAGCCCACCGGCGGCCCCGTCACCCCAGAGGTCCAGGCGCGGCACACGGCGCTGCGAGAGGCCGTGCTGGCCCCCAGCTTTTCCTGTGTGGCGGCGCGCGCCTCAGTGAACACCAGCTGCTACGCACTGGGCTGCTACGGCGACCTGACCGAGGCGGCCACCACCGCCGCCCTGGCCCAGGATCTGGCGCGGTTCGTGACTGACCAGGACCGCATGGGGTCGGACTTTACCAGCATGATTGCCACCTTCGGCGGGGCCCCGGAGTCCGAGGAAGCGTTTGAAGCCCAGCTGTGGGCGCTGCTGCGCGCCCTGCACCGCCTGGACACGGCGCCCTACAGCCCCGAGGTCAGCGCTGATCCGCGTGACCCCCGTTTTGGCTTTTCGTTTGCAGGGCGGGCCTTTTTCATCATTGGCCTGCACCCAGGCAGCAGCCGCATGGCCCGCACCCTGCCGTTTCCGGCGCTGGTGTTCAACGCCCACCGTCAGTTTCAGGCGCTGCGCGATTCCGGCCGCTACGGGCGAATGCAGGAGACCATCCGCGCGCGTGAACTGAAACTGCAGGGCAGCCTCAACCCCAACTTGGCCAACCACGGCGAGGTCACGGAGGCCCGGCAGTATTCCGGCCGCGCCGTGGAGGCCGACTGGACCGCGCCCTTTCCCCAGGCTCCGCAAGCCCAGGCACCGAAGGGCCGCTGCCCGTTCGGCCACAGTTGAGCTTCGCCGTGACCCAGGCAGCCCCGACTGTCGCCGCGCACGCCGTCACGGGCGAGCAGCCGGATAGGCTAGGGCCATGACCGTTTCCACCCAGCGTATTCCCCCCCAGACTGGCGCCGGTTTTGAACTGCGGCGCGGCGACGTACTGGTGGTCATTGACCCACAGGGCGAACAGGTGGCCGACCTGATGGCCTTTGCCGCCGAGGGCCGCGAGGAATGGCTGTCCTCAGGGCGCACCTTTGACTACAACGAAACCATCTACCTGACCACCGGGCATGTGCTGTACAGCAACCGCAGCCGCCCCATGTTCACCCTGCTGCGCGACGATGTGGGCCAGCACGACTTTCTGTTGACCCCGTGCTCCACCGAGACCTTCGAGATCCTGTACCCGCCCGGCACCGCCGAGGGGCACCCCAGCTGCTTTGGCAATCTGGTGGCGGCCTTCGCGCCCTACGGCATTGCCCCGGACCAGATTCCCACCACGCTGAACATCTTCATGAACGTGCGCGTGGACGAGCGCGGGCGCGTGGTGATCGCCCCGCCCCTGTCGCGCGCCGGGCAACGCCTGGAACTGCGCGCCGAGATGGACCTTGTGGTGGGCCTGACCGCCTGCTCGGCCGAGGGCAGCAACAACGGCACCTTCAAGCCCATTGACTACCAGATCATCAGAGGCCAGGACCGGGGGTAAAGCCAATCCCTGTACCTCACTTCAGGTCCGGCAGATACCCCTGCACCTCGGCCAGCAGGTCGCGCGCGGTCAGGTCAATGCGCACCGGGGACACGCTGATGTACCCCGCCTGCACCGCGCCGTAGTCGGTGGTCTCGTCGTGGGCATCGGCGGCGCGGCTGGTGCCCGCCACCCAGTGGTAATCGCGGCCCTCGGGGTCGGCGCGCGTGACGATGGTGTCTTCCCAGCGGTGTTCGCCCACCCGCGTGACCCGCACGCCGCGCGGGGTGCCGTGGGGAAAATTCACGTTCAGCAGCGTGCGTGGCGGCAGCCCCCGCGCCAGTACCGCCTGGGCCAGCCGCGCGGCGTAGGCGGCGCTGGCCTGGAAATCGTACTCGCCGCCGGGGGTGGCCTGCTGGCTGAAGGCAATGGCGGGCAGGCCCAGGGTCATGCCCTCAATGGCCGCCGCCACGGTGCCGGAATGGGTCAGGTCGTCGCCCAGGTTGGGACCCAGATTGATGCCGCTGACCACCAGGTCGGGCCGCCCGGTCAGGTGGGCGCCCAGCACCACGCAGTCGGCGGGCGTGCCGTCCACCCGGTAGGCGGGGATCTCACCAAAGCCAGCGGCGGCCGTGTGCTTGAAGCGCAGCGGGCGGCGAATGGTGATGCCGTGGCCCACAGCGCTCTGTTCCACGTCTGGCGCACTTACAATCACGTGGGCAAAGGTGGCCATGGCCTGGCCCAGGGCCTTGATGCCGGGGCTGAAAATGCCGTCGTCGTTGGCCACCAGCACGGTCTGGCGGCCTGGAATTCGCGGAGAGTCGTCCATGCCGCAGGCTAGAGCATGGCGGGGCCCGGCGGCCTCCACCGAACCGCTGGGGGAACAGGCGCAGCGGTCCGGGCGGCCCCAGGGCCAAGGGTTTCGCCGCTCCCCTTGTACCGGTTCAGAAGAGTGCCGAAAGGCTGCCATTCCCGGTACGGCGCATCGTTTTCACCGCTCGCCTGATCTACAGCTCAACAGCGAGCGACTGTAAGAGGCTCAGGAAATCAGGCGTGGCCGGTTCAGCGCCGCGTCGTGCAGCAGCAGAACGTAGCCCGCACTGTCGGGTGCCAAGCGCCCGGCTGCGTGCAGCGCGCGCAGGGTGGGCAGGTGAAACCAGCCGCCGTGCTCATCCTGAATCAGATCCTGGTGGGTAAAAGAAACAGCGGTCAGAGACTTGCCCGAGCCATCCATACGTACTCCCCCGGCCCCGCATGCGAACATGAAGGTCTTTTTAAGTAACCAACATTATTCACATCCCTTCTCTCTGAACTCTGACACCCCTCTACACAGCCCGCCACGCAGCGGAAACGGGTGCCAGGGGCCCCCACCTGTGCGCAGCCCTGCGCCGGCCTGGCCACCGCTGCTGCCCAGCCACCTCTAAGTACGTTGCACCTCACGTTACGACTTTGCAGGAGAGCACCGCAAAGTCTCCACTCCCGGTGCAACATACTTTTTTCGAGACTCGCTCCGCTCAGTTGATCTAAAGATCAACAGCGAGCTACTTAACTGTTCGGCCACGCGCAGCTGAGCCGAACTACTCCGGTCGTCGGGGTCCAGGGGGACGGCGGCACCGAAGCCTGCTGCCTGCCAGACAGGTTCTCCGCCTCAAAGCGCACGCGGCCCAGCCACGCCTTGCCGGACCGGGGTTCTGCGCAGCAGCGGTCCAGAACCCAGCCTCGGCGCCCGCCCATTCGGCGGCGGTGGCGACAGGAAAGGCGATCAGCGCGTGCAGGGGCAACCGGGGCGGCGATCAGGTCATCCAGCGTCAGCATGGACTGGGTGGCCGCCAGGCCGTCATGCTTCCATGAGCGTCCGTATCAGGGTTCGTGTGGGGAGAGTTCAGAGTTCAGCCGGCAGGCCTGCCAGGACCGGCGGGTGTGAGGGCCACTTCACTGTTTCCTGCCCCCTGGGCGCCCCTCGTCTGGCCTCTGCGGCCTCTTTTTCCGGTGGCGGCGTCTGGTAAAACAGAGCATTGTGACTGACGCTTCTTCCCCCCGCGTGTACCCGCTGCGCCTGTACGGCGACCCGGTGCTGCGCCGCAAGGCCAAGCCGCTGCAGCACACCGACCGGCTGACGGTGCCCGGCTTTTCCCCCCAGACGGTGCGGCAGGTGGCCGACACCATGCTGGAAACCATGTTTGAAGCCCGGGGCGTGGGGCTGGCCGCGCCCCAGATTGGCCTGCCGGTGCGCCTGTTTGTGGCCGTGGAGTACGAGGACGACGAGGAAGAGGGCGGCGACGAGCCCCTGAAGTCCCGGGTGCTGCGCGAGTACGTGATGCTCAACCCGGTGCTGCGCGTCACCGACAAGAAAAAGGACCGCTCGTACCAGGAAGGCTGCCTGAGCATTCCGGGCATCTACGAGGAAGGCGTGGCCCGCGCCCGCGCCGTGCAGGTGAGCTACACCGATCTGGACGGCGTGGCCCGCGTGCTGGAGGCCGACGATTATCTGGCGCGGGTGTTTCAGCACGAAACCGATCACCTGGACGGCGTGCTGTTTCTGGACCGCCTGCCCGCCGAGGTGACCGAGGACTACCGCAAGGAGCTCCTGGCGCTGCAACAGAAATCCAAGGCGTTTCTGAACCGGCTGGCGCAGGGCCCGCTGAGCGCCGGGGAAGGGCGTTGAGCCTCCGGCCCCGCGTGGCCTTTTTCGGCTCGCCCGCCTTTGCGCTGCCGGTGCTGGAGGCCATCCGCGCCCAGTTCGAGGTGGTGCTGGTGGTGGCCCAGCCCGACAAGCCCGTGGGCCGGGGCCTGAAGCTCACCCCGCCCCCGGTGGCCGCCCACGCCGCCGGGCTGGAGCTGCCACTGGCCCAGCCCCGGAAACTGCGGAACAACGCGGCCTTTGAAACGCAGCTGCGGGACTCGGGGGCAGATGTGGCGGTCACCTGCGCTTACGGCAAGCTGCTGCCGGGCTCCCTGCTGGCCGTGCCCCGCTTCGGGTTTCTGAACACCCACACCAGCCTGCTGCCCGCCTACCGGGGCGCGGCACCCATTCAGTGGGCCCTGATTCGCGGCGAGACCGTCACCGGCACGACCATCATGCAGACCGACGAGGGCATGGACACCGGCCCCGTCCTGCTGCAGGAGGCGCTGCCCATCGCCCCGCACTGGACGAGCGCAGAACTGGCGGACGCCCTGAGCACCCAGGCCGCGCGCCTGATCGTGCAGGCCCTGGCCGAACTGGGGCGCCTCTCCCCTGTCCCGCAGGACCACGCACAGGCCACCCACGCGCCCATGCTGGTCAAGGAAGACGGCTTTGTGCGCTGGGCCGACAGCGCCGGAGCCGTGGTGAACCGGTTCCGGGGCGTGGCGGCGTGGCCGCAGACCACCGCCTTTCTGGGCGGCGCGCGCCTGAAGCTGGGGGGGCTGCGGGTCCAGGAAGGCGGCCAGGGCCAGCCCGGCGAGGTGCTGCGCGTGGATGAAGGCGGCCTGACCGTGGCCTGCGGCGAGGGTGCCGTGACCGTGGCCACCGTGCAGCCCGAGGCCCGCAAGGCCCAGCCTGCCGCGCTGTGGGCCCAGGCGGCCGGGGTGCGGCCCGGCACCCGCTTTGACCTGTGGCAACCGGCTGGGCCCTGACCCCGTACCCTGGGGCGTGAGCCTTCAGTTTCCCCTGACCCTGACCTTCAAATTCAGTCTGCTGACCGAACTGCGGGTGACCGACGCCTCGGGCGCGCTGGCAGCAGTGGTCAAGGAAAAGACCTTCAGCGTGCGCGACGAGGTGCGCGTGTACGCCGATGAGGCCCGCACCCAGCAGACCCACGGCATCCGCGCCGAGGGCTTTCTGGCCGGCGCCCTGGACTGGAAGGCCCGGCGCCTGATTCGCCGCGTGGACGGCACACCTGTGGGCGCGCTGCAGGCCCAGGGCATGCGGACCCTGTGGGGCGCCGTATACGAACTGCTGGGCCCGGAAGGCGACCTGCGCTTTACCATTCGCGATGATCACCCCTGGCTGAACGTGCTGGAGGGCCTGATTGGAGCGATTCCCCTGATTGGTGACCTGATTGCCATGGGCTTTGACTATCTGGTGAACCCCACCTACACCGTCTCAGACGCCGCTGGGCAGCCCCGCTACCGCGTGCACAAGAAACGCAGCCTGTTCTCGCGCCGCTTCACTGTGGACACCCTGCGCCCCGACGACACCGGGGACAGCGAACTGGTGCTGCTGGGTCTGGTGCAGCTGGTGCTGCGCGAGCGGGAAAGGGGGTAAGGCGGTTGTGGGGAGTGGGTTGTCGGTTGTGGGAAAAGAAGAGGGCGAGTGGCTTCCATGCCCTCGGCTTTTTTCTCTGGACTTTTGAAAAGGAGAACCTTCTGGTTGGCACCAAGACCGCGAGCCCCCTTACCGCCCGGGTCCAGACGAGGCCGTCGTGCGCGCAGCGCGCGGGCCATTGCGGTGGGGCGGAAGATGGCGTCGGAGCCGGACACATGACCGGAGAGGGCAAGTCCGCCAACGTCAGTAAAAACTCTTGCCCAGTGCGAACGTCTGCTCCCCCTGCCCCTCCGGGGCTGGGGGGTGGGGCTCCCGTAGCAAACGCCCCCGCCTTACCCCTTCCAACTCGGCACCCGTTCCCCAAATACCGCAAACGCATCACACCGCGCCCGCAGCACACACACCCTGCATTTCGGGTGATGCCACGAACACACCCGCTGCCCATGCGTGAGCAGGTTGATGTGCAGCTCGTACAGAAAGGGCGGGTCCGGTGGCAGCAGCTTCAGCAGCGCCCTGTGCGCCGCCTGCTCGCCCATCTTGGGAATCGCCCCCACCCGGGTGGTGACGCGGTGCACATGGGTGTCCACCGGAAACACCGGGCGCGCGTAATTGAACAGCAGCACCAGACTGGCGGTCTTGACCCCCACCCCAGGCAGGTCGGTCAGCCAGCTCAGGGCGTCTTTCACCGGCAGCTCCCTCAGAAAATCCAGGTTGTAGCCGCCCGGTGAATCGCGGATGGCCACCAGGGTCTGCTGAATGCGCGGCGCCTTGCTCTCGGGGTAGTTGCTGCGGCGAATGGCGTGGGCCACCTGCTCGGTGGGAGCGGCAATAATGGCGTCCCAGTCGCCCAGGGTGCGCAGTTCCTGGTAGGCGGCGTCCTCGTCGCGCCAGTTCGTGCGCTGCGAGAGGATGGTGCTGATCAGTTCGTGCAGGGGGTCCCGGCGTGGAGAAAGTGGCTTCTCACCGTAGGCTTCCCGCACCTGCTCTTTCATCCAGACCAGCAGTTCGGCCCGCTCGTTCTCCGGGCGGGCCGCATTCAGGGTGGGCTCGGGCGTCATGGCCTCAGGAGCGGCCGGCGGCTTCGGGGGCCTCGCTGTCCTCAATCTCTTCGCGGCCACCCTCGGCGGGGCCAGACTTGGCGGCGGGGTCCACGTTGGGCGCCTGCCCCTGGCTTTCACCCTGGCCCTGCGGCGAGCCGCCCTCGGCGGGGGTCTGGTTGGCGGGGTCGTAGCTGGTCTTGGAGTCGGTCATGGGCCCAGCTTGCGCGCCGGGCCCCGGCGCCCACACAAGAGGGGAATAAAGGAAGGTTTACCCCGGGGGGCGTTCCCTGGACGTTCCCGGGCGGCGGGCCACACTGCCCCTGTCTGCGGGCCGACTCGCGGCAGCGAAGTTCACGCGGCCCGCACCGGAGACCCATGGCCGACCTGCTGTTCTTTCCCCGCCTTGCGGCGCAGACCGCACCCCTTCGCCGCGCCGCTGGCGCCCTCACGCTGGCGCTGAGCCTGGCTGCCTGCGGGGGCGCGGCGCCCCCAGAGACCGCTGCCCCGGCACCCACCTCCGCAGCACCAAGGGCGCCCACCGTACAGCCGCAGTTCATCGTTCCCGAGGACCCCAGCTGCGATCCCTTCGCCATTGAGTGCCCGGTGGATCCGGGCGGCGGGGGCACCTCGTTCTACCGCTACTGGACCCTGGCGCAGGTGGCCACCATTGACGCGCGGGCCGCCTTTGCCGTGAACCTGACCCGGGGCAGCGCCAGCGCGCTGGACCAGGCGCGCGCCCAGCACTACCCCGCGCAAAAGGCCCTGGTAGACCAGACCCCCACCGACTGGGCGGCGGTGCAGGCCCAGGCCACGCCCCACGCGGGCCTGAACTGGAGCCAGGACGGGTGCTCCACCACCACGCTGACCAACATCCTGACCCTGGGCATGACCGCGCTGTACAGCCAGACCTTTGGCCCGGCCTGCCGCCTGCACGACTTCGCCTACCGCAACATTCCCCGCCTGGCCAACGAGGCGCAGGTGGCCAGCGGCCAGCGCGATCAGGTGGACCACGTTTCGCTGCGCCGCGAGGTAGACGACCTGTTTCTCAGCAACATGCTGGACATCTGCGCTGGCAAGGCCTGGATCGTGCGCGGTTCGTGCAACAACTGGGCCAGGACCTTCGCCTCGGCGGTGCGGTCCTACGGTGGGTCGAGCTGGGCAGTCTGGAACTTCACCTGGGAAGAATAAGCAGCCCTGCCCGGCGGCCACAGGACCTCGTGTTCCGTGGCCGCCTTTGCTGTGGGCTCAGGTCGGGCAGCGGCGTTGCTGGGCCTGCGCGGGGTTCCAGACCGCCCTGCCCCAGCCCCCCCGCCGGCGCAGGCCGCAGCCCAGTGTCAGACAGAACGCCTGCGGGTTCTCGCCCACGTCGGTGTGCTCCCTGCACCGGGAGCCCGAAAAGGTGCGGCGGGAGCTGGGCACCACGGGGGCCCGCTGACCCCAGGGGACCCTGGCCCCCAGCTCCTTCCTTCCCTGCCCGCACCACACAGACGCCGCGCCCCAGCCGCCTGACCCCACAGACAACCGCCCCCGGCTCGCTGGGAACCGGGGGTGGGGCAACAGCTGGGTCGTTCGTCGGTGGCTTACCAGCGAATCGTGCCGCTGGCCTTGTTCACGGTGAAGCGGTAGACCTCCGCGGAGTGGCAGCTGGTGCAGCCGGTGCCGGCGGGATCGTACACCGTGCGCCCACCAGCGGTCACGGCCAGATCGATGTTGCGCCGGTAGCTGCCGAAAATGCCCGAGGAGCGGCGCGAGATGCTGCTGACGCGGATGATCGTGTCGCCCGTAGCGTTCAGGTCGTTCACGATGTTCAGGGTCCCGTTGCCGCCCAGATTGCCGATGCGGGTGACCGCGCCGCTGACCGGGTCAATCTTGTCCACCTCCACGTCGCCCGTCACGCTGGTGAAGTTCAGGTTCAGATCGGTGTAGGGCGTGCCGGGGTTGCTGGGACCGGGCTGGCCGCCGGTCCAGCAGGGCAGGGGGCGCTTCCAGTCCAGCACCTGCGCCTGCCACGTGCTGGAGGTGATCAGGGGAAAGGCCACCCCGGCATCGGCGCGCACGCCCACCGCCGGGCAGATCTCGAAGCTGGCGCCTTGGCCCACCACGACGGTGGCGCGGGCATCGGCCTCAGCGAAGGGCTTGGCATGCACGAACACCTGCGGGCCGCTGGTGGACGCGCTGTAGAGCGCCAGAATGCCCTTGGCCCCCACGTAGGCGTGGGCATGGCCGGTGCCGCTGACCGTGGCGGGCTGGCTGTTCACATTCGCGCTGTGCTGGCTGATGCCGCTCCAGCCGTTGCCCCGGTTGTATTCCACGCCGTAGCGGCCATTGAAGCTCTGCGAGACCTCGTAGCGCAGCGTGGCGCTGATCTGGCCGTTCGTGCCCACCGTGGGCACCAGAATGGGCGTGATCACCACCGGCACCGGCCCGATCATGAAGGTGATGGGCGAGAACACCACCTGCCACTGGCTCAGGTCCCTGGCCTCGTTCCAGCTGTACGAGCCCTTGGCTTCCACAACGGCGCGGGCCGACTGCGTGAGCTTCACCCCGGCGTCAAAGTGCCGCAGGCTGAACCAGCGGATGCTGACATTGATAAAGGCGTCGGCCTGGGCATTCAGCTGGCCGTCGAAGGTGGCGTAGTTGGTGCTTGGCACGCGGCTGCGCAGACCGCCCGCGGCGCCGTCGTCGCAGCTCAGGTCGCGTTGCGCGTGGTCGTAGAGGCAGAAAGGCGACCTGTTGAAGGTAAAGAGGCGGAAATCGCGCTGGGCGCCCAGGTTCCCCTGGCTCTGGGCCCGCTGCGCCCGGATCATCTCGCCGGACTTCTCGTAATCAATGTTGCCCTCGTCCAGCGCCACCGCCGCGTCCAGATCGCCGTCCTGAATGACCTCTTCCAGCGTGACCTCGCCGGTGTACACGGTGGTCGTCTCGCCCTGCACCTCAATGGCCTTCACGCGGCCCAGCAACCCGGCCGGGGCGGCCCCGGTGGGGCGGCTGGCCAGCACCATGCCTTCTTTCAGCGTGGCCAGCAGCGGGCTGTCGCTGCGGAACACCAGTTCGCGGCCGTCTTCAGAGGCTTTCAGGAGCCCGCTGCGGTCCTGGGCACCCAGCACCCGGGTGGTGTCGGGCACCACGGCGTCGGGGCGCACGCCGTCGGAATTCCAGGGGTTGGCATTCTGGTCGTCAATGGCCACCCAGAAGCGGCTCTCGGGGTTCAGGGCGCCGTTGGCATAGAAGCGCCAGCCGCCCTTCTGGCCGTCGGCCTGCCCATCATGGAATTCGGCCATGCGCCAGCCCTGCCCGAATTCGGTGGCGCACAGCAGATCGGCCACTGCGCGGGACGTCAGGGTGCTGCCGGCTACAGGTGGGGTCAGGCGCACCTCGCCGCCCGCCCAGCCGTTGTAGAAGTCCAGCTTCAGGCTCTCGGGGGCCGGGCGGCCATCGGCGTTCAGGCACAGCAGGGGCAGCTCGGCGGTGGCGGCCGTGTCGCCCTGGTAGGGGTTGGTGGCCTCGTCGGCGCCCACCCGCACCACGTCGCCCTCGGCGTCCAGCACCCGCCACGTCATGCCGCGCCACGCCTCGCTGACATTCAGGGTGCTGAGGTTGCGGGCCCGTCCGGCCGCCAGAGCCAGATCGGCAGGCTTCTGCAGGGCGGGGCCCGCGGCGGTCGCCGTGGCCGTGGGGGTGGGCGCCGGCTGGGACCCACAGGCGGCGAGCAGAAGGGACAGGGACAGGACGGGCAGGGACAGGTGTTTCATGGCAGGACCTCAGGGGGAAGGGGGGCGCAGAGCGGGGGGCGAACGGTGAAGGGGAAACCCAGGGGCCACCAGGGCGCCGGTTTCATGCCTTCAGCGTGGCCCGGGGGGGTGGAACGCTTAGGGAATCGTGGGAGCGCCGCCCAGGGAACGCCGCCCCGGGTGCGCGCAGGACACAGGCGCGCTGGGGCCCGCCCCTGACCCGGCCCAGACCGGGCGCGCGGTAGACTGCCCCCACCCATGACCCCCCTGCCCAGACGTTCGGCGGTGCCGCGCGCCGCGCGGTTCGAGCGGCCCCGCACCGGGCTGCTGCTGCAGCTGTCCGATACGGTGGACGTGCCGCTGATCGTGCTGGCGGCTCCGGCGGGGTACGGCAAGACCACGCTGCTGGCGCAGTACGCCCGCGCCACCCCGCGCCGCGTGGCGTGGTGCCGGGCCAGCGCCCAGGAGGGGCCCGCCACCCTCAGCGCCCGCCTCGCCTCGGGGCTGCCGGAACTCTCGGCCCTGCACAGCCCCGATCCGCGCACGCCGCCGGGCGCGCTGGCCGAGGGGCTGGCCGCTGGCCTGGACGCCCTGAACGAGGGCGTGGACCTGATCGTGGACAACGTGGACGACGACCCCCAGCGCGCCTGGCTGGCCGATCTGGCCGACCGGCTGGAAGAGGGGCACCGCCTGCTGCTCAGCACCTACAGCACCGCCGGCCTGCGCCTGGCCCGGCGGCTGGCCGAGGGCCGGGCCCTGGTGCTGGACGCCACCGACCTGGCCTTCAGTCCTGAAGAGAGCGCAGCGTACCTGAGCGAGCGCGGCAGCGCCGTGGCCGCACCTGAACTGGCCCACCTGGGCGGCTGGCCCGCCGGGCTGGCGCTCTCGGCCCACGGCGTAGCGCGCCACGCCAGCGCGGACGATCTGGTGCACGACGCCCTGGGCACCCTGCCGCCCCCGGTGCGCGCGCACCTGTGCGCCCTGGCCCCACTGGAGGTCTGGACCGAGGCCGGGGCCGCCGCGCTGGCCCCCGAGTTGTCGGCGGGCTGGCTGCAGGCGGTGCAGCGCGCGGGGCTGCCGGTCACGCCGCTGGGGGGCGGCGCCTACCGCCCGCACCGTCTGCTGACCGGCGCCCTGAACACCGAGCTGGGCCGTGACCCGGCGCGGGCGCGCGGGGCCCGCCGCGCCGCCGCTGAACAGACCGAGGCGCGCGGCGACGCCGAGCAGGCCGCCGCGCTGTATCTGGACGCCGGGGCCCCCGCAGAGGCCCTGCGGCTGGCCCAGACCCTGGTGCCGCTGTACCGCGACCGGGGCGAACACCGCCTGACCCGCGCGCTGCTGGAGCGTTTTGCCCCGGACCAGCTGAACCCGGCCCTGCGTGAGCGCCTGGCCTGGGCCCAGATTGAAACGGGCGCGGCGCCCAGCGGCGAGGCCACCCTGGAAGCCCTGCGCGGGGCGGGGGCCCTCAGCGCCTCGGGGCTGGCGTCGCTGGCCATGGTGCGTGGGCGCCAGGGCGACACCGCCGCGCAGTACGAACTGGCCCGGCAGGGGCTGGCCCTGGGCGGCCCGCCGGTGCCCGCGCTGTTCTGGCCGTTTGTACAGGCCGCGCTGCGCCTGGGCCACAGCGCCCAGGCCGAGCAGGCCGCCGAGGACTTCTGGGCGTGGGCGCGGGCAGGCGCCGACCCGGTGCGGCAGGCCGAGGCGTGGCAACTGCGCGCGCTGGTGTGGCGCCGCACCCGCCCCGCGCAGGAGGCCGCGCAGGCCCTGGCCCAGGCCCGCGCCGCCTACGAGGCGCTGGGCTGGCAGGGCCGGGCGGCGGCCGTGCACCTGGACGAACTGGACCTTTCAGTGCAGGGCGGGGCCGCCAGCGAGGTGCTGGCTGTGACGCTGGGCGCGCTGGAAGGGCGGCTGCCCGCCGGGGCCGCCGTGGCCCAGGTGCGCCGCCTGCGCCTGCTGGGCACCGTGCAGGGGCGCCTGGGCCAGAAAGACAGCGCCGAGGCCACGCTGCGCCGGGCGCTGCAGGCCGCGCAGGAAGCTGGCATAGACCCCCAGGGCAGCGGCCTGACCGGGGCCCTGGCCGAGGTGCTGCGGGACGCTGCGCGGCCGGCCCCCGCTCCCCAGGTGCCGGCGCCTGCCGCCGACCCTGCTCCCTACCGCCTGAGCCTGACCACGCTGGGCGACTGCCGCGCCGCCGTGAACGGGCAGCCGGTCAAGCTGGGGCTGGCCAAGGCGCGCGAACTGCTGGTGTGGCTGGCCCTGCACGGTTCGGGCTCGCGCGACGAACTGGTCACGGCGCTGTGGGACGGCTCGGCCGAGGAGCGGCACATTGAATACTTCCGGGTGACGGTGCGCCGCCTGCGCGCCGCGCTGCGCGAGCACCTGCCCGCTGGCCTGGACCCGCTGCCCTACGCCGATGGCCGCTACCGCCTGGACGGGGCCCTGACGGTGATGCTGGACCTGCAGGCACCTCCAGACCTGGGCGCCCTGAAGCCCTTCCTGCCGGGCGTAGACAGCGAATGGGTCGCCCATTACAGGCAGGCGCAGGCCCAGCGCGCGGTGGCGGCGCTGCTGGCCCAGGCGGCGGCCTCTGCCCCGCCCCAGGCGGCCCAGACCTGCCGCGCCCTGCTGGGCGCCGACCCCCTGCTGTGCCCCGCCCACGAGGGCCTGATTCTGGCTCTGCAGGCCCAGAGCGACGACGCAGCGGTTCGCCAGGCCCTGCACACCTACGCCCGGGTGCTGCGCGAGGAATACGGCGAGGGGCTCCCACCCGCCTTTCAGGCCCTGCTGCCACAGGCGGCGCGCTGAGCTTATTTCCCGGGTTCCCTCCCCCAGCGTTCCCTGATCGTTCCCTGGGCACGCGGCATCCTGCACCCCAGAGGACCCCCCATGACCCAGACCCTGCGTGCCCTGCTGCCCCTGACCCTCGCTGGCCTGCTCGCCTCCTGCGGCGGCGTGGCCCCTGTTCCCCAGCCTGCTGGCCTGCGCACCCTGAACGAGGACATCTGCCCGTCGTGCGGGCGCCCCAGCATCACGGTGCAGGCCGGCTGGGTGTGGCAGATCCCGCCGGCCGACCTGCTGGCGTCGGGCAGCGAGGGTCTGAACCCTGAGGCCGCCCCCGAGTGGGCCGCGCCACAGGCCGTGGCGGCCGAGGCGCGCAGCAGTGGCCGCACCCTGTGGGAGGTGAACCTGCAGCGAGCACCGCTGCTGGAAGAACTGCCCGTGACCTGTTTTGATCACGTCAGCAAAAACCGCCCGGCGCTGGTGCCGCCCCTCATCCTGTCCTCGCCGCCCTTTTCACCCGGCACGGCCCACAACGTCTGGACGGGCGGGCGCATTGCCTTTACCAAGCCTGTGCCGGCCGGGGCCGTGCAGACCGAGGCCCAGGGCCATGAACAGTGCACGGACGAGTTTGGCCCCGGGTGGCGCATGTTGCGCAGCGACCACGTGGCCGACCCCCTGCCTCTGGGCACCCAGGTGCTGACCCTGTGGGCCCTGCGCGACCAGCCATGAACCCCGCCCGCGCCCAGTGGCAGGCGCTGGCCCCCAGCGTGGGCGGCCTGCTGGACGAACTGCACGGCACCTTTGCCGCCCATGACCTCACGAGCACCTGGACCGCCGGGCAGCGCGCCCAGGCCCTGCATCTGGTGAACCAGTTGCGCCGCGCGTGGCAACGCGAGCATGTGGCGCTGGACGATCTGGCGGCCCTGGACGCCCTGACCGCTGGCCTGAACCTCCCCGCCACCGTGACCTGCCGCGCCCGGCTGGAAGGGGTGCAGGGCCACTTCCGGCGGGTGGCCGAAGCCACCTGCGAGGCGCTGGCGGAGTGAAGGTTACTCGCGTGGCCGCGTTTCCCAGCGAATCACCTCCAGCCAGTTGACCGCCACGTACACCGGCAAAAAGCTCAGGGCGAAAGACAACACCCAGCTCAGGCCAATCAGGAAGGGCAGCGCACCGCCGGGGGTCGACCGCCCCCCAGCGCTCAGGAACCACAGTCCCACGGGGAGCAGGCTCCAGAGGCTGGCCCCCAGCACGCCCAGCGCGGCGCGGAAGCCCAGGTCGCGCCGCCCCATCCACACGCCGTAGGCGAAGATGGCCCCGGCGGCCAGCAGGGCCACTTCAAAGCCAGCGCCTGTGTTGATGTTGGTGTTCATACCGTGACCTTACGCGGCCCGGCGGGCGCCCGTTGCCCAAAGTGACTGGGGGCCGCGCCCCCACAACAGGCGCGGCCCCCAGACCAGTGCTTCAGCTCAGCTGTGCGTCATGTCCAGCGGCACGACCCACTGCGTGAACTCGTCTTCGGTCACGTACCCCAGGGCCAGCGCGGCCTCTTTCAGGCTGCTGCCGTCCTTGTGCGCCTTCTTGGCAATGGCGGCGGCCTTGTCGTAGCCGATGTGCTTGTTCAGCGCCGTCACCTGCATCAGGTTGATGCCCAGGTTGTGCTCGATCTTCTCAAGGTTGGGTTCAATGCCCACGGCGCAGTTGTCGTTGAAGGCGAGGCTGGCGTCGGCAATCAGGCGAATGCTTTCCAGCACCGCGTGTACCATCACGGGCTTGAACACGTTCAGCTGAAAGTTGCCCTGCGAGCCGGCAAAGGCCACGGTGGCGTCGTTGCCGAACACGCGGGTGGCCACCATGGTCAGGGCCTCGCTCTGCGTGGGGTTCACCTTGCCGGGCATGATGGAGCTGCCGGGCTCGTTTTCCGGAATGGTGATCTCGCCAATGCCGTTGCGCGGCCCACTGGCCAGCCAGCGCACGTCGTTGGCCATCTTCATCAGGGCGCCGCTCAGGGTGCGCAGGGCCGCGCTGGTCTGCACCAGGGCGTCGTGGGCCGAGAGGGCCGCGAACTTGTTCTCGGCGCTGCGGAAGGGGTAACCGGTTTCCTCACGGTACTTCTGCGCCGCAAGGTCCCCGAACTGCGGGTGCGCGTTCAGGCCGGTGCCCACCGCCGTGCCGCCGATGGCGAGGTCGTACAGGCCCTGCTCGGCGTGTTTCACTTCCGCCAGCGCGTAGTCCAGCTGCGCCACCCAGCCGCCGATTTCCTGGCCCAGGGTGATGGGCGTGGCGTCCTGCAGGTGGGTGCGGCCCACCTTCACCAGCCCGGCGTGCTCCCTGGCCTTGGCGTCCAGCGTGGCCCGCAGCTGGCCCACGGCGCCGTACAGCCGCTCATTCAGTTCCAGTACCACGGCAATGTGCATGGCGGTGGGAAAGGTGTCGTTGCTGCTCTGGCCCCGGTTCACGTGGTCGTTGGGGTGCACAGGCTTTTTGCTGCCCATCTCGCCGCCCGCAATTTCAATGGCGCGGTTGGAAATCACCTCGTTGGCGTTCATGTTGCTCTGGGTGCCGCTGCCCGTCTGGAACACCACCAGGGGAAAGTGCTCGTCCAAGCGGCCCGCAATTACCTCATCGGCCGCCTGCACGATCAGATCGGCCACCTCGCGCGGCAGTTCGCCCAGCTCGGCATTGGCCTGCGCGGCGCCCTTTTTCAGAATGCCCAGGGCCCGGATGATCGGGCGGCCCCAGACAAACGTGTCGCGGCCAATGGGGAAATTGTGAATGGAGCGCTCGGTCTGCGCGCCCCAGTAGCGGCTGGCGTCCACATCCAGCGTGCCCATGGTGTCCGACTCTTTGCGGTAGGTCGTCATACAGGGCTGAGTGTACGGGGCGGGGGCTGTTACGGGTGGGGGAACGAGGGGCGGAAGGTGGACGGCCCCGGCTGTCCAGCGCCTCTTCACGCCCCAATTGTCGGGTGCATGTACAGTGACCTCAGGTGAGCAGGAGCGCCTAGCTGCAAGGCTTCCCCTGACGTTTATTCCGGAGATCTGGACCCTCCATTGCAGGCTCAACGAGCAAAAGAGAAGGACGACCCAGCCGCCACAGCATGAAGTCGCCCCTTCGCGCAAACAGCCTCTTTCCTGTGCCCTCTCGGGCGCTGGCCTCAGCCGTTCCCAGTGAGTTTACCTCACCCCTCACTGGGGATAGCCATTCAAGGAAGAATTTACGATGGATTCCATCCAGCTCGCTGTTTTCGCCCTCATCGCTTTTGCCTTCACTCTGGTCGCCTTGGGCATTCAACTGCCCATAGATGCCCTGTTCCGCTTGCTGGAGAACAACAGTCGGGAGGCCGCCGCTCTCATGGCCTTCGGTCTGCTACTGGGCTTCCTAGCTGGGTTGGGAGGCAAGCAGCTCCTCCAAGAGATGATGGCCAACTTCATTGCCTGATGTCGTAACTGGACCGCCATACGGTGGTCCAGTTCTATGTGATGGACAAATATGAAGTGTCCACCCTGCCACGACCTACGCTCGTCTGGCTGTCCAGCGCCGCTTCACGCCCTGCGCCGGGCGGCCCTCTAAAGTGAAGCCAATGCGCCAGTATCTCGACCTGCTGCAACACGTGCTGGACTCTGGCACCCCCAAAACCGACCGCACCGGCACCGGCACCCTTTCCGTGTTTGGCCACCAGATGCGCTTTGACCTGCAGGAAGGCTTTCCGCTGGTCACCACAAAAAAGGTGCACCTGAAAAGCGTGATTTACGAGCTGCTGTGGTTCCTGAGGGGCGACTCGAACGTGGCCTATTTGCAAGAGAACGGCGTGAGCATCTGGGACGAGTGGGCCGACACGCACGGCGAACTGGGGCCCGTCTACGGGGTGCAATGGAGAAGCTGGCCTGCACCAGACGGGGGCCACATTGACCAGATTGCTCAGGTGGTGCAGCAGATCAAAACCAATCCCGACTCCCGCCGCCTCATCGTCTCAGCCTGGAACGTGGCGCAGATTGACCAGATGGCGCTGCCCCCCTGCCACGCTCTGTTTCAGTTCTATGTGGCGGACGGCCGCCTGAGCTGCCAGCTGTACCAGAGATCTGTTGATTGCGGACTTGGTTTGCCCTTCAACATCGCGTCCTACGCGCTGCTGACCCTGATGGTTGCTCAGGTCTGCGGGCTGAAACCCGGCGAATTTATCCACACTTCCGGCGACGCGCACATCTATCTCAATCACTTGGACCAGATTCGGCTTCAGCTGGCAAGAGAACCCCACCCACTGCCGACGATGTGGCTGAATCCAGACGTCAAAGACCTGTTTGCATTTCGCTATGAGGACTTCCGCCTAGAGAACTACGTCTCGCACTCACATATCAAGATGGCGGTTTCTGTTTAAGCACTTCAGTCTGCATCGGCGGAACACAGGCTCTGCGTGTTGGAGGCCCATGAGCGGTGGAATCTACGAGATTCGAAATACAGTAAACGGCAAATACTACATTGGACGTGCAGAATGCTTTCGAATGCGTTTCAATCAGCATCGTTACAAACTCGGACATGGACGCCATCATCGCCTCTATCTCCGACGCGCCTGGACCAAATATGGTGAGGAGGCATTCGAGTTTGTCGCGGTGGCCGAATGTGATCTTGAAGCAGCAATTCAACTTGAAACCGCGCGGCTGCAAAGTGGTGACGAGCGGCCGTATAACGTGAGCCGCTTCTCAGGTGGCGGCGACCTGGTCTCGCAGCATCCTGAGCGTGAGCAGATCCTTGCCCGCCGAAGCGAAGGGGCGCGGCGCCGGATGGCCAGCCTGACCCTCCAGGAACGTGTGCGCCTGTATGGCCGGGCTGGAGAACAGAACGGGATGTATGGCCGCCGACATACAGAAGCGTCACGGCGGCAGATGTCCGAAACCATACGGCGCATGGTCAAGCGCGGCGTGGAGCATCCCAGCTTTGGGCTCAAGCGTTCCGCCACAACACGGGCGAAACTCTTCAAGATCGCCTCAGCACGGCTTGGGCAGAAGAATCCTTTCTATGGCAAAAGTCACAGCCAGGCCACCAAGGACAAGCTGGCAGCAGGCCGATGTGGCAGCCAACCAACGAACGTTCGGGCCGTTGTGGCAGACGGCCTGCAGTACCGCTCAGTCAAGGACGCGGCTCGTCACCTGGGTATTCCGTCTGCTCTGGTGATTTACCGCATTAAATCCCCGAAGTACGCCTACTCCTACGCTGCAACCGCCCCGCAGGGCCAGGCAGAGCAGTCAGCGTCTTGACGGCGCCCCATCTTGCGGCCCACGGTGGGCCGAGACCGTAAAGCGTATGGGAAAGTTGAACCACACAGAGCGAGGAAAAAGTTGACCAGTATGGACCACCGAGCATCTCCACAGAATTTTTTGCCCGCCATCAAGGCCCCGGTGGCGGTGTGAAACGCCCTACCTTTGACGATCTGGGCCTCGCCACCGCCCGGCTGTGGGCCACCCGCAGCGCGGACACCAAGGTCCAGGTGGACAGCGGCCTTATTCATTCGGCCTGCGGTGGGCAATAAGCCTATGGCGAAGGTCAGCGGGATTTACGCCATCGTCCACCGGGAAAGTGGGAAAGTTTATATCGGAAGTGCTGTGGATATTGCCAGCCGCTGGAGGCTGCACAGGAAGCAGCTTCAGGATGGCACCCACCACGCCGTCCAGCTGCAAAGAGCCTGGAAAAAATATGGCCCCCTGACTTTTGAGTGGCGCGTGCTGGAGCAGTGCGCTACCCCGGAGCTGCTCGCGCTGGAGCAGACATACCTCGACTCCACGCCTGAGGCCGAGAAATACAACTCCTCTCCTACGGCGCGCAGTCCGCTGGGCACCAAGCACCGGCCGGAAGTGGTCGAGGCGATGCGGCAGCGGGTCATCGCGGCCTATGCCGACCCCGTCTTCAGGGCCAAACACCGCGAGGCCCAAAAGCGGCGCTTTGCCGATCCCGCCCAGAAAGACGTCATTCGAAAGCGCAACAGCGGCTTGTACCGCGTGACTTCGCCAGCCGGCGAGGTGATGGAAGTGGAGGGCATGACGCGCTTTTGCAAAGAGCGGGGTCTGTCTTCTACTCGAATGCTGGCTCTCGCCCGTGGTCACAGCAGCAAGAAAGACTTCAAAGGGTGGAGGGTGGAAGAGCTCCGACCGTCGCGTTCTGGTCTGGGCCGCCGCACCGGAAGCCTGCCCGTCCTGCCCACCAATCCCAGGGGGTGGCGCAATCAGAAAGCTTTTATCGCCCGCGCGCCGGATGGAAGGACCCTTGAGGGTGTGGGCCTCGCCGCCTTCGCCCGGCAGACGGGGTTGAGCGAAGAAGGGCTGCGCAACGTCGCCGCCCGCCGAAATGCCCACTGCGGGGGTTGGGTGATCCGCTGGAAGAATGATTATCAGGGCGAATCCGACCTGCTGGTTCCCAGGCGTGGCCGGGGCAAGGTCAGGCGCTACCTTCTGACGAGTCCAACGGGCGAGGTCCACCGCACAGCCAACCTTTCGGGGTTCGCCGCGCAGCACGGTCTGAACGCACCCACCCTTGTCGAAGTGGCCAGGGGCAGGAGAAATCATCATCACCGCTGGAGGTGTATCTATGACGACCAAGAAACAGCAGGAGTGGGACAGAACTTACCTGCAGACCGCGCAGTTGTTCGCCAGTCATTCTCATGATCCCGCGCTCAAAGTCGGCGCTGTGGTGGTTGACCAGGCAAACGGCTCCATCATTTCTATCGGCATCAACGGGCGTGGGCGTGGCCGGCCCAATGTACGGCTTTCAGATGAGCCAGGAAAATCAGGATGCGCACACGCTGAAATGAATGCGCTGGCGCGCGCATCCTGGCAAGGTGAAAAGTCGTACACCCTTTACGTCACCCACTCACCCTGCGCGGTGTGCGCCGCCTTGATTTTGAATGTCCCGATCAAACGGGTGGTCTATGGCACGGCCTACCGTGACAACACAGGAATCAATGAGCTGGTGGAAGGCGGGGTGGAGGTTGTTCATCTCTCGTAATGCCCTGCTGGCCGCCAGCTGGAACCGCGAGGGCCATACCCTATATGTCACCCACGAACCCTGCGCCGCCTGTGCTCGCCTGATTGTCAATTCCCGCCGGATCAGCCGCGTCCTGTATGAAATCAATTACCGCGAGACGGTGCGGGTGGGGGCTGGCCTCCCTAGCGGCGAGGCCATTCTGCGGGCGGCGGGCATTGAGGTGCAGTCCGCCGGGACGGCACCGTGAGTTCCGCGCCGGAACTGTTCGCCATCGTGGCCATGACGCCGGGGCGGGTGATTGGCAAGGGCGGCACCCTGCCCTGGCGCTTGCCCGCCGATCTGGCGCACTTCCGGCGGCACAGCCTGGGGGTGCCGAACGTGATGGGCCGCAAGGTCTGGGATTCGCTGGGGGGCCGGGCGCTGCCGGGCCGGGCCAACATCGTGCTCACACGGAACCGCGCACTCACGGCACCCGGGGCCACGGTGGTCCACACCCCCGAAGAGGCCCTGGCGGCGGCCAGAGACGCGCCCCGCGTGGCGATCATCGGCGGGGAGGAGGTTTACCGCCTCTACCTGCCGCAGCTGAGCCGCATTGAGCTGACCCTGGTGCACGCCGAAGTGCAGGGCGACACCTTCTTTCCCGAGCTGCCGGCCGGGTGGCAGGTGACGCAGGAGACAGTGCGGCCCGCCGACGAGCGCAACCCGCACGACCTCACGTTCCAGACGCTGGTCCGGGCCGGCTCTACCGTGCCGCGCCTGCAGTCCTGAAGCGGCCCAGGCTGGCACAATGCCGGACATGAGTCTGGTAGACGTTGCCATTGTTGGGGCCGGGCCGGTGGGGCTGGCCGCCGCCATTGCCTGCAAGCGCGCGGGCCTGAGTTACGTGGTGCTGGAAAAGGGCTGCGTGGTGAACGCCATTTTCGAGTACCCCACCTACATGACCTTTTTCACCACGGCCCCCGAGCTGGAAATTGGTAATCACCCCATGGTGACCGGCCATGACAAGCCGGATCGCCGCGACGCGCTGATGTACTACCGGCTGGTGGCCCAGCGCGAGGCGCTGAACGTGGAGCCATACACCGAGGTGACGCGGGTGCACGCCGCGCCGGCGGGCTTCACGCTGGCCGTGGAGCGGCGCGACGGCACGCCCGGTGTGGTTGAGGCGCGGCGGGTGGTGGTGGCCACTGGCTACTACGACAACCCGCATGTTCTGGGCATTCCCGGCGAGCACTCGGAGAACGTCAGCCACTACTACACCGAAGCCCACCCGTTCATGGGCCTGAATGTCACCGTGATTGGCGCGGGCAACAGCGCCGCCGACGCCGCACTGGACCTGTGGCGCAGCGGCGTGAACGTCACCATGGTCGTGCGCGCCCCGGAACTGAAATCCACGATCAAGTACTGGGTGCGCCCGGATCTGGAAAACCGCATCAAGGAGGGCAGCATCGCGGCGCACTTTGAGTCGCAGGTGGTCGAGATTCACCCCGAACATGTGGTCGTGCAGCGCGCGGACGGCACCACCTGGGCCCTGCCCACCCACTTCACCTTCGCCCTGACCGGCTACCGCCCGGACCTGTCCTTCCTGTCGGGCCTGGGGCTGGCGCAGCACCCCGACGAGTGCCTCGTGCTGGACGAGCATTATCAGAGCAGCGTGCCTGGGCTGTTCGTGGTGGGCAGCGCGGGCTTTGCGGGCAAAACGAATCAGGTGTTCATTGAGAATGGCCGCCACCACGCCGTGGCCGCCGTGGCCGAGATCGAGCGCCAGCTGGCGGGCACCGGGCATCTGGCCCTGGGCTGAGGCCCACAGACCCCGTCAGAAACCTTCACCAGCGCCGGGGCAAGGGTTCCCGGCGCTTTTGCTGCCGCCGCTCCTGCCCCCACCTCTCCCCTGTGCGTGAAGATTCGCCTTCACCGGACTGGTGAAGGGGCGTGAAATACTCGCGCCATGTTCAGCCCCTTTCGGCGCACGTGCGTGCTGAGCGCCCTGCTGCTGGCGGCCGTCCCCAGCGCTCCGGCCCAGACGGCTCCGCCCCAGCCCCCGGCGCAAACCGTGCCGGCGATTCCGCCGGTGCCGCCAGCGCCGCTGCCGCCTGACCCGGCGCCGCCCACCCAGCCCACCCCCGAACCCCCGGCCCCACCCGCCGACCCTGCGCCCACGCCGCCCGAGCCGGTCCCGGCTCCTCCGGCGCAGCCGGCCCCCACCCCACCCACGCCCAGGGTGACCACGCCCGCCGCGAAGATCACGGCGCCGCTGCTGATCACCGTGAGCGCCGCGTGGCCGGCGCTGGTGGACGGCAAGAAAACCACCGTGCCCTTTACCCGCACCCTCACCATTCCGGGCAAGCGGGTGGCGGTCCTGCGGCAGCGCGGCGTCATCACCCAGAGCCTGGACGCCGATCTGCAGACCTTCCTGAGGGCCCTGCCCACCACCCCACAGGACGCCCGCTTTGAGCAGCTGTGGAACGGCTGGGCCGTGGTGCAGCGCAACGGCCTCAAGGTAAACCTGGACAAGACCCGCGCCAATCTGCTGGCCGCGCTGAAAGACCCCAAGGGCGTGAAGGTGAACGTGGCCCTGGGCAGCCAGACGGCACCGGGGCGCACCCTGAGCTACTTCCTGTCGCGCGGCATCACCGCGCACCTGGGCACGGGCGAGACGAACTACTACGGCTCCAGCGACGCCCGCGTGAAGAACATCCACGTGGGGGCCAGCCGGTTCCGGGACGTGCTGTTTGAGGGCAAAACCGTGTCGTTCAACCAGATGGTGGGGCCCATCAACCTCCGGGCGGGCTTCGTGACTGGTCTGGTCATCTCGGGCGAGCGCACCGCCAACGGCATTGGCGGCGGCATCTGCCAGGTCAGCACCACGGTGTTCCGCACCCTGTACAGCGCGGGCCTGCCCATCCTGGAGCGCCGCAACCACTCGTATCAGGTGCGCTACTACGACCCCCAGGGCCTGGACGCCACCATCTACCAGCCCAGCCTGGACCTGAAATTTGCCAACGACACCGGCGGCGCCCTGTGGTTCCAGAGCGAGTGGAACGATGAGGAAGCCCGCCTGAGCATCAGCGTCTTCGGCAAGGCGCGCGACTTCACGGTGCAGATTGACGCCCCCCGCACCCTCAGCACCACCCCGCCGCCCCCGGACCGTATCATCCGCGACGCCAGCCTGAATGCCGGGCAGCGCCAGCAGGTAGACTGGGCCGCGCCGGGCGCCGTGATTGAGGTCACGCGCAAATTTGTGCGCGGCGGCGTGGTGTTCAAGCAGGACACTCTGAAAAGCACCTACCGCCCCTGGCCGAACATTTTCCTGGTGGGCACCCGGTAAAACACAGCAGGCCAGAGGGGGCGAGCCGCACCGGGCTCGCCCCCTTCCGTGTGTTCCTCTACTCCTCGGCGTAGCCCAGCAGGTTCAGGATGCGGTCGAGTTCCTCGCGTGAGCCGTAATTCAGCTCCACGCGGCCCTTATCCTCGCCGGTAATGCGCACGCGGGTGCCGGTGCGGCGGCTCAGATCCAGTTCCAGCTGCCGGAAAGCGCGCGGCGGGTTCACCTTGATGGGCTCGCTGCCGGCACGCTTCTCGCGCTTCAGGGCCTCGGCCTCGCGCACGCTGAGGCTGCGCGCCGTGATCTGGTCCAGCGCCCAGGCGCGGTCGCCTTCGGGCTGGGCCAGGATGGCGCGGGCGTGCCCGGCACTGATCTGCCCGGCGTCCAGGGCGCGCAGGGCGGCCTCGGGCAGCGTCAGCAGGCGCAGGGCGTTGGCCACCGCCGAGCGGCTCTTGCCCACCGCCTGCGCCACACCTTCCTGGTTCAGCCCCTGTTCCTGCAGGGCCTGGTAGGCGCGCGCCTCCTCCAGGGGGCCCAGGTCCTCGCGCTGCAGGTTTTCCACGATGGCAATTTCCAGCGCCTCGCGGTCCCCCAGATCGCGAATGATCACCGGCACCTCGCTCAGTCCGGCCAGCTGACTGGCCCGCCAGCGGCGCTCTCCGGCCACGATCTCGAAGTGCTCAGCGCGGGGGCGCACCAGCAGCGGCTGCAACACGCCCTTGTCTCGGATGCTCTGCGCCAGTTCTGCCAGTCCCTCGGCGGCAAAGACCTGCCGGGGCTGGTACGCCGCCTGCACAATCCGGTCCAGCGCCAGGGTCTGCACCTGCGGCCCCTCTGCTTTCCCGGCCTCGGCAGGCTTGCCCAGCAGCGCGTCCAGGCCACGGCCCAGGCTAGATTTTTTCGACACGCTGCATCACCTCCTCGCTCAGGCGCTTGTAGGCCGCCGCGCCCGACGACAGCGGCGCAAAGGCGTTGATGGGTTTGGCAAAGCTGGGCGCCTCGGACAGGCGCACGTTGCGCGGCACCACCGACCAGAACACCAGTTCCCCAAAATGGGCGCGCACCATGCTCTCCACCTCCTGCGAGAGATTGGTCCGGCCGTCAAACATGGTGAGCACCACGCCCAGCACCTTCAGGCGGGGGTTCAGGCCGCCCTGCACCCGCTCCACCGTTTCCATCAGGCCAGCCAGCCCCTCCAGCGCGTAGTACTCGGCCTGCAGCGGAATCAGCAGCGCGTCGGCGGCGGCCAGCACGTTGACCGTCAGGGGACCCAGGCTGGGCGGCGCATCAATGAGGACCACGTCGTAGCCCTGAATGGAGGCCAGCAGCCGTGTCAGGGCGTCGGGGTCCTCGGCCAGTTCCACGCCAGCCCCTGCCAGATCGGGCGTGGCGGGCAGCAGAAAGAGGCCCTTCTGCGCTGTCTCACGGGTAAATTCCCCAGCGCGGGCCGGTTCTCCCAGCGCCTCGTACAGCCCCTGGGTGGCCCCACGTTCGCCCAGGCCACTCGTGGCGTTGCCCTGGGGATCCATGTCCAGCAGCAGCACGCGCTTGCCACCCGCCGCCAGATACGCCCCCAGGTTCACGGCGGTGGTGGTCTTGCCCACCCCCCCCTTCTGATTCACGACGCCCAGGACCTTCATTCCGGGCCCCGCGCGTTGTTCGCCGTCTGCATCCTGTTCACCGTGCCGCCCAGAATAGCGGCTGCGCGGCCGGCACGCCCTCGCGCCGGGGGTACTTCTTCGGCGTGCGGCCCAC
Source organism: Deinococcus arcticus (assembly GCF_003028415.1). Classification (NCBI taxonomy): domain Bacteria; kingdom Thermotogati; phylum Deinococcota; class Deinococci; order Deinococcales; family Deinococcaceae; genus Deinococcus; species Deinococcus arcticus. Next base: position 33,897 of record NZ_PYSV01000011.1, on the reverse strand, counting down.
CTTCTCCACCACGATCAGGGTGCGGGCGTCGCCCAGCACAGGCAGGGTAAAGGCGTCCACCTCGGTCACCCGGCCCCCCAGTTCACCAGCGGCGCGGCGCCCTGCTTGCAACTCCTCTTCGCTGATGGGGCCTTTCTGGGCCACCAGCCGCCCCCCGGGCTTCAGCAGGGGCAGTGCCAGTTCGGCCAGCACCGGCAGCGCCGCCACCGCGCGGCACACCACGCGGTCGTAGCTTTCACGGTGCGCCGGGTCGCGCCCCAGGGTCTCGGCGCGGCCCACCTGCGGCTGCACATTGTTCAGCCCCAGTGCCTCGGCTGCCGCGCGCACAAAGTCAATCTTCTTGCGAATGGAATCCAGTGGCACGAAGGGAATCTCTGGGCGCAGCAGTGCCAGCGGCAGGGCAGGAAACCCCGCGCCCGTGCCCAGGTCCAGTACCTGCTGCGCGCCGTCCAGATGCTCACCGCGCAGACAGCTCAGCGAATCCACAAAATGCTTGAGCACAATGTCGGTCTCGGTTTTCAGCGCAGTCAGATTGACCTTGCGGTTGGCCTCCTGCAACAGGGCCATCAGCTGTACAAACGCAGGAATCTGGGCGTCCACCTGCAGCCCCAGTTCAGCCGCGCCCCGCCGCAGCAGCGCTTCGCCTTCCGGCGTCATAGTCCGTACCTCGTTTTCATGTCCTGATACCTCTCGTGTACATGCTCATCCAGTTCCTCCAGCGGCAGGCTGTCCAGTAGCGGCAACACCGTTTCGCGCAGCACCTGTCCGCGCGCCATCCACTGAAAATACTGCCGGCCCCCGTGGGCATACGGCCCGTAGAGCTTGGAGCCGGGACATAGCCGCAGCAGGGTTTCAAACAGCCGCTGGTGCCGGGTGTGCATCCGCAGGGTCACCTGGGGTTGTTTGCCGTCGCCACCAAAGTGGCCCTCGCCAATCAGGACGCCCACCAGCAGGCCCTGTTCAAATGCGTTCACAGCTGTTCCTCCTTGTTTCACCGTCAAGTTTCCCGTGAAACAGAACTGGCGTCAAGAAAAAACCAGGGCATGCGCCCCGGTCTTCAACCACCGCCTTGTTTCACCGTCAGGTTTCCCGTGAAACAGCCTGTCCTTTCAGATGCACGAGCAGCGCGCTGATGTCGGCGTGGCGCACCCCCGAGATGCGGCTGGCCTGATCCACGGTGCGTGGCTGGGCCCGGCCCAGTTTCTCTCGGGCCTCATTGGACAGGGCCGGCACAGCAGCAAAATCCACGCCTGCCAGACTCAGCTCGCGCGAACGGTCCTCGGCGCGCAGTTGCTGGGCCGCGCGGCGAATGTAGCCGGCGTATTTCACGCGGATTTCCACCGCTTCGCGTTCGGCTGCCGACAGGACCGGCAGCGTCACCCCCAGCGCCTCCACATCCGCCAGCGAGAACTCGGGGCGGCGCAGCCACGCATCCCCGGTCTGGCCCTGCACGCGCTGCCCTTCCAGCGCGTTCACCCCAGCCTGTACCCGGGCGTATTTGGCCTGCACACGTTCCAGTTCAGCGCTGTCCACCAGTCCCAGTTCATGGGCCAGCGGCGTCATCCGCTCGTCGGCGTTGTCCTGGCGCACCAGCAGGCGGTGCTCTACGCGGCTGGTCATCATGCGATAGGGCTCGTTGCTGCCCTTGAACACCAGTTCGTCCAGCAACACGCCCAGATAGCCCGTTTCGCGGCCAATCAACACTTCCTCTTCCCCCAGAGCGCGGCGGGCCGCCGCTGTGCCGGCCACCAGCCCCTGCGCCGCCGCTTCCTCGTACCCGCTGGTCCCGTTGATCTGGCCAGCAGTAAAGACGCCTGGCAGCAGCTTCGATTCCAGATTCAGGGTGAGTTCCTGCGAGTCCACCACGTCGTACTCCACAGCGTAGGCGTAGCGCTGAATCACGGCGCGCTCAAAGCCGGGCAGGGTGCGCACCAGGGCGTCTTGCAGGTGTGGCGGCAGCGAGGAACTGAAGCCCTGCAGGTACACCTCGCTGGTCTGCACGCCGTCGGGCTCCACAAACAGCAGGTGGCGGTCGTGGTGGGCAAAACGCACCACCTTGTCCTCAATGCTGGGGCAGTAGCGCGGCCCCAGACCCTCGATGTCGCCGGCAAACATGGGCGACTCGTGCAGGTTCTCCTGAATCAGGCGGTGCGTTTCCGGGGTGGTGTGGGTTTGCCACGTGGGCGATTCGGCGGCGCGGGGGCCGGGGGTGCCGGTAAAACCACGCGGCTGGGGGTCAGCCGGAATTTCCAGCAGGGCCGCGAAGTCCACCGCGTCGGCGCGCACCCGGGGGGGTGTGCCGGTTTTATACCGCTTGAGCACGTGCCCGGCGAGGGCCAGCGGCGCCGACAGAAAGCGCGACGGCGGTTCACCCTGGCGGCCCTCGGCCCGCGACTGGCGCCCGTACCACGTCACGCCGCGCATGAAGGTGCCGGCGGCAAGCACCACCGAGCGCGCGCTCAACCGGCGGCCATCGGTGGTCACCACGAACCAGCCGCCGCGCCCGTCGCTCTCCAGATCGGCAGCCTCGCCGCGCAGAATTTCAATGCCCGGGTGGCCGAAGATCACATCCTGGGCGCGCTCGGCGTAGGCGTCGCGCTCGTTCTGCACCCGCAGGGACTGCACCGCCGGGCCCTTGCTGGCGTTCAGCACCCGGGTGTGAATGGCCGTGTCATCGGCCAGCCGCCCCATCAGGCCGCCCATCGCCTGCACCTCAAACACCAGCTGGCTCTTGCCCGGGCCGCCCACGGCCGGGTTGCAGGGCATGCGGCCCACCGTGGCCGGATTGCCAATCAGCAGCGCCACCCGGGCATATTTGGCGGCTGCCCACGCCGCTTCCAGGCCCGCGTGGCCCCCGCCAATCACCAGTACATTCCAGCCGCTCATCAGGGCCGCAGTGTACCGGGCCTGTACGCGGCGCAGGGTGATCCGTTTCGCTGATCAGGGGCATTGAGGGCGGGGGGGCTGGGCTCCTACCATGGGGTATGGACTTTGCCACGCTGCGCGCCGACCTGATCGGAGGAGACACCGTGATTCGTACCCCGTTCGGGGCGCGGCGCCTCACCTACGCCGATTATGTGGCCTCGGGCCGGGCGCTGCGCAGCGTGGAGGAGCGGGTGGCTTCGCTGGCCCTGCCGCTGTACGCCAACACCCACACTGAAGACAGCGCCACCGGCGCCCACTGCACCCACCTCACCCACCAGGCCACCAACTACATCCGCGCGCAGCTGGGCGGCGACGAGGGCTGCAAGGTGGTGTTCTGCGGGTCGGGCAGCACGGCGGCGGTGCGGCGCATGCAGGACATCCTGGGGATTGCCGCCAGCGCCCACCACCGCCAGACTCTGCTGGCGGCACTGCCAGAGCGTGACCGCCCAGTGGTGTTCGTCGGCCCCTACGAGCACCACAGCAACGAGATCAGCTGGCGCGAAACCCTGGCCGAGGTGGTGGAGCTGCCGCTGTGCGAGCGGGGCAACCTGGACCTGGACGCCCTGGTGCGCGCGCTGAAAGACCCCCGGTACGCCGGGCGCCCCAAGATCGGCTCGTTCAGCGCGGCCAGCAATGTCACCGGCCTGCTCACCGATACCCGCACGGTGGCCCGCATCCTGCACGCCCACGGCGCCTACGCCTTTTTCGACTTTGCCGCCAGCGCGCCCTATGTGGCCATCGACATGAAGCCGGGCAAGCCCGACGGCTACGACGCCGTGTTCCTGAGCCCCCACAAGTTCGTGGGCGGCCCCGGCACACCGGGCCTGCTGTGTTTCCGCCAGGAGCTGTACCGCCTGACCGTGCCCAGCACGGCGGGCGGCGGCACCGTCAGCTTTGTCAACCGCACCCGGCAGATCTACATAGATGACATTGAGGCGCGCGAGGACGCCGGCACCCCCGCCATCCTGGGCAAGATTCGCACCGCCCTGGCCTTTGGGGTGAAAGCGGCCCTGGGCCCGGCGGCGATGACCGCGCGCGAACACGAGCTGTTTGGCCGCGCCCTGGCCCGGCTGCGCCCCAACCCCCGCCTGCGCCTGCTGGGCAATCTGGACGCCCCCCGGCTGGCCTTTCTGTCCTTTCTCACCCTCACCTCGGACGGGCGGCAGCTGCACCCCCGGCTGGTGGTGCGGCTGCTCAACGACCTGTTCGGTATTCAGGCCCGGGGGGGCTGCGCCTGCGCCGGACCTTACGGCCACGCCCTCCTGAATGTGGACGACCAGACCAGCGAACGCTACCTGCAGTGCGTGCTGGACCATGTGGATGGCGTCAAGCCCGGCTGGACCCGCCTGAATCTGGCGCCCTGGGCCACCGATGAAGAGGTGGACTTTTTGCTGTCGGCGCTGGAATTCGTGGCCGAATACGGCGAACGCTTCGTCCCGCTCTACAGCTTTGACTGGACCACGGGCGCGTGGCACCACCTGGCCGACCGCGCGCCGCTGGACCTGTTCGGGGCAGAGCGGCCGGCGCAGGCCACGGGCCCTGTGCCGTATGCCGAGTATCTGGCCCAGGCCCACGCTCTGGCCAAGGGGCTCGCCCCGATGGGGGAGGGGAGACCGATCCCGCCCCACGTCCCCGCCGATCTGGTGTTCTTCGTGCATTGAGGGGACAGGGTGGGCCGCGAGAAAGAGGCGACGCAGCGTGAAGAAGGCTCCTGCCCTGATTGGGAAAGAAAGCAGCTCAACGGTTGAGGGGAGCTTTCAGAGCAGCATGCCTCTCGGCAGGGTGAGCCAGCAATCTGGCGCAGTTGCGACCTCTACAGCTGCCGCTCCCAACTTCACACCCCTTGGCCCCATCTCCGGGCTGTCTCTGCTACACGGACGAAATCCAATCTTCCCGTCGTTGGCGACCAGCCTGCGCCCGCCCACCTTCCTGGCGCCCGGCCTTCCCTCACGGTCAAAGGGTCTAAAATACCTAACGAGCGTTTGCTAGACAGATTTCCGTTTGGGTGGGGGCCAGGGTAACACCCGCGCCCGCCCCGACGCCAGGAGGCCCCAGGTCATGATTCAACCCTTCACGCCGGAACCCATCCGCTACGTCGCGGAAGACGGGACCCCTGTGCAGCCGCTGCCGGCGCGGTACACGCCGGAGCTGCTGCGCGAACTGCACCGCCTGATGCTTCAGGCCCGCGAGTTCGACCGCAAGCTGATTACCCTGCTGCGCCAGGGCCGCACCACCTTCTACGCGCAGTCCAGCGGCATGGAAGCCACCCAGGTGGGCCTGGCGCGCTCCATTCGCGTGGGGCACGACTGGGTGTGGCCGTACTACCGCGACCACACGCTGGGGCTGGCCATGGGCGTGCCCATGTTCGAGCTGATCAGCCAGTGTCTGGGCACCAACTCTGACACCTGCCGGGGCCGCCAGATGCCGCACCACTTTGCCGCGCAGGCGCAGAACTTCGTGTCCATTTCCAGCTCTATTGCCTCGCAGGTGCCGCCGGCCGCCGGCAACGCCATGGCGCAGAAGTACCTGGGCGTGGACGAGATCACGGTCTGCACCTTCGGGGACGGCGCCACCAGCGAGGGCGACTGGCACGCAGGCCTGAACATGGCGGGCGCGGCGCAGGCCCCGGCCCTGTTCGTCTGTGAGAACAACCAGTGGGCCATCAGCACGTCCATCCGCGAGCAGACGGCCAGCGAGACCATCCATATCAAGGCCAAGGCGTATGGCATGCCCGGCTACTACGTGGACGGCAACGACATCGTGGCGGTCATGGAGGTCATGACGGCGGTGGCCGAGGGGGTGCGGGCCGGGCAGGGCCCCGCGCTGGTGGAGTGCCTGACCTACCGCGTGGGCTCTCACTCCAACGCCGACGCCGACGCCGAGAAGCACTACCGCACCCGCGAGGAAGTGGAGGAGTGGCTGGGCCGCGATCCCATCACGCGCGTGGAGAAGCTGCTGGAGAAGTTGGGCCACCCGGTCAGCGCCGAGGAACGCGCCGAGCTGATTGCCAGGACCCACCGCGAGGTGGACGAGCAGGTGCTGCGTGCCGAGGCCACCGGGCAGCCCGACTGGCGCATCATCTTTGAAGACGTCTACGCGGACGTGCCGGACCACCTGCGCCAGCAGGAAGCCTTCCTGCGCGCCGAGCAGGGCGGGGGGCGCGCATGACCGCCACCCAGGACCGTCAGGAGAAGAGTGCCGTGAGTGGAAAGCGGACCATCAACCTCATCCAGGCCGTGACCGAGGCGATTGCCGAGGAGATGGAGCGCGACAGCCGCGTGGTGCTGTTCGGCGAGGACGTGGGCGCGCGCGGCGGCGTGTTCATGGCCACCGCCGGCCTGCAGGAGCGCTTTGGCAAGCAGCGCGTGTTCGATACGCCCCTGAGCGAGGCCAGCATCGTGGGCGCCGCCGTGGGCATGGCCGTGCGCGGCCTGCGCCCCATTGCCGAGATTCAGTTTGCCGACTACATGGGCCCGGGCTTTGACCAGATCATTTCCCAGGCCGCCAAGATCCGCTACCGCAGCGCGGGGCAGTTCACGGCGCCCATGGTGATCCGTACACCCTCGGGCGGCGGCGTGAAGGGCGGGCACCACCACAGCCAGAGCCCCGAAAGCTACTACACCCACACCCCGGGCCTGAAGGTGGTCATGCCCAGCACCCCCTACGACGCCAAGGGGCTGCTCAAGGCCGCGCTGCGCGGCGAGGACCCGGTCATTTACTTTGAGCCCAAACGGCTCTACCGCGCCGCCAAGGGCGAGGTGCCGGACCACGATTACGTGGTCAAGCTGGGCGAGGCCGCCGTGCGCCGTGAGGGCACCGACCTCAGCCTGATCGGCTACGGCGGCGTGATGCCCGACCTGGAAAAGGCCGCCGACGCGCTGGGCGCCGAGGGGGTCAGCGTGGAGGTCATCGACCTGCGCTCGCTGGTGCCCTGGGACCGCGACCGCGTGCTGAGCAGCGTGCAGAAGACCGGCCGCGCCGTGCTGGTCAGCGAGGCGCCGCGCATCTCGAATTTCATGGGCGAGGTGGCCTACGTGATTCAGGAGCAGGCCTTCGACTTCCTGACCGCGCCCGTGGGGCAGGTGGCGGGCTTCGATACGCCGTATCCCTACGTGCAGGACAAGGTGTATCTGCCAGGCCCCAACCGCATCGTGGCGGCCTGCGTGCAGGCGCTGAACTATTAAGATGGGGGCCGTGAAGCCTGATTTCCTGCGCCCGCTGCTGGGCACCCTGGGGCTGCTGATCGGGTTTGGCCTGTACGCCCTGGTGGGGCGGCTGGCCGAACCCTGGCAGAGTGTGGCCATTGGCGGCCTGTTCGCGCTGCTGGGGCTGAGCGCCTGGGTCTATGCCCAGGGCGAGCGCTGGATTCAGGTGCTGGCCCTGGTGCTGCTGATCTACGGCCTCCTGCGCGCCCTGGTGCTGCGCTGAGGACCCGTCCAGGCCGCCTGCCCCGGCTGAGCGCCGAGCCAATCAAGTTTCCCAACCGACGAGGTATTCCATGAAAGAAGTGCTGCTGCCCGAACTGGCTGAAAGTGTGGTGGAGGGCGAAATCCTGAAGTGGCTGGTCCAGGAGGGCGACACCATCGCCCTGGAACAGCCCCTGTGCGAAGTGATGACCGACAAGGTAACGGTGGAACTGCCCAGCCCGGTGGCCGGCGTGCTGCACAAGCGCCTGGCCGGCGAGGGTGACGTGGTGGCGGTGCACGCCGCCATTGCCCTGATTGACGAGGGGGGGAGCGCGGCAAGTGCCCCCAGCCCGGCTCAGGGCATTCAGAACAGCGCGGGCAGCCCGGCCGCCCCCGGCAGCGCCCTGCCCCCCCAGGCCCAGGAGGAGCGCGAGCAGGTGGGCAGCATCGTGGAAGCCGGGCACCTGAAAAAAGGCGCCGACGACGATTCCACCAGTCTCTTCAAGGCCTTTGCCTCGGACGAGAAGATTCAGGTGCAGGGCCTGACCAACCGGGCCGGCGAGAATCTGGCGGGCAGCGGCGCGCCGGGCACCTACACGGGCGGCGTGGGCAGCATTCTGAACCGCGAGCCCGCCCCCGCCGGCCGCGCCGATGGCCGGGTGCTGGCTGTGCCCGCCGCGCGGCAGCTGGCCCGCGAACTGGGCCTGGACCTGACCCAGGTGCCCGGCAGCGGCCCCAACGGCCGCATCCGCGTCTCGGACGTGCTGGCCCACAGCCAGCAGGGACAGGCGGCCCCCGCGCCCCAGGCAGCGGCCCCCCAGCCGGCTGCGGCACAGGCCGCCGCGCCGGCTCCCGCCCAGAAAGCAGGGAGCGGCGGCATGACCGTGCCCCCGGTGCAGTACCGCACGCCCAAGGGCTACGAGCACCTGGAAGAGCGCGCGCCCCTGCGCGGCATGCGCCGGGCCATCAGCAACCAGATGGTGGCTTCTCACCTCTACACCGTGCGTACCCTGACGGTGGACGAGGTGAACCTCAGCAAACTGGTCGAGTTCCGTAGCCGGGTCAAGGCGGACGCCGCCGCCGCTGGGGTCAAGCTCTCGTACCTGCCCTTTATCTTCAAGGCCGTGGCGGTGGCCCTGCGCAAGTTCCCCAGCCTGAACACCTCCTTTGACGAGGCCACGCAGGAGATCGTGCACAAGCGTTACTACAACATCGGCATGGCGGTGGCCACCGATGCGGGCCTTACGGTGCCGGTGCTGAAAGACGTGAATCACAAGAGCGTCTTTGATCTGGCGCGCGAGGTCACCGATCTGGCGGGCCGCGCCCAGGCGGGCAAGCTGCAGGCCGACGAACTGGCAGGCAGCACCTTCAGCGTCACGAACATCGGGTCTATCGGCGCGCTGTTCTCGTTCCCCATCATCAACGTGCCCGACGCCGCCATTCTGGGCGTGCATTCCATCCAGAAGCGCCCCATTGTCAACGAGTACGACGAGATCGTGGTGGCGCACATGATGTACCTCTCGCTGTCCTTTGACCACCGCCTCGTGGACGGCGCCGAGGCCGCGCGCTTCTGCAAGGAGGTCATTCGCCTGCTGGAAAACCCCGACCGCCTGATGCTGGAAGCGATGTAGGGTCCGTCAGGATTCTGTGCGCGGCCTGCCTGAACACTGGGGCAGGCCGCGTTCAGCGATGTGGCCGCTCAGCAATGTGGCCCGAACTTCAGCCGCGCGTCAGGCGAACAGGGTACGCTGGGTAGTCATAAGCCCAGCTCACCCGTGGGCGCCGGGCCAACCCCCCACCCCCAGACCACACACGGAGTCCCCCGAACACCATGACCAGACTGCTCATTGCCCTGCTGACCCTCCTGACCCTGACCGCGCCCGCCGGGGCCCTGCAGCTGATCGTGTGGGACCGCGAGATGAACATCAAGCTGGGCAGCGGTGAGAGCAGCGGCGGGCGCATGACCGTGCGGCTGGTGGACGATTACGACGGGCCCGTGGTGGTGCTGTTCGCCCCCAGCGAGGACGAGCGCGCCCGGGGCGCTTTTGGGGGCCTGAAAAGCCGCTATACCGGCACCCTGAACGACGGCCAGTTGCTGCTGGAAGGCGGCGTGTCCCTGGCCCGGTTGCTGACGCCCTTCAAGCTGTCGGTGGGATTGCAGCGCGCCGGGCAGCCGGTCAGCCTGCCGGGCCTGCGTAACACCGGCAACCCGAATAAATAACGCTGGGCCAACAAAGCGCGCAGGTTTGCTCAAGCGCAGCGCACCACGGCGGCATTACGATCACAGGACCAAAGGGCGCCGCTGCCAAGCGCAGCAGGGGCCCGAAGGAGACGCATGCTGGCTCAGATCCTCATTGTGGAAGACGACCCGCACCTCGGGCCGCTGCTCAAGGAATACCTGTCGGCCGATTATCAGGTGCAGCACGCGGCCACGCTCAGGGACGCCCAGGCGTGGCTGGGCACCCACACCGCCCAGCTGATCTTGCTGGACCTGAATCTGCCCGACGGCGACGGCCTGGACCTTGTATCGGCGCTGCGGCAGTATTCCAGTACGCCCGTGCTGGTACTCTCGGCGCGCAGTGGGGTGCAGGAGCGGGTGGCGGGCCTGAATGCCGGCGCCGACGACTACCTGACCAAGCCCTTTGCCATGCCCGAACTGGACGCGCGCATCACCGCGCTGCTGCGGCGCACGGCGGCTGGCACCGGCGTGAATCTGGGCAACACCAGCCTCAGCACCAGTTCGCTGCTGCTGACGGTGGGCGACAAGCACGTGAACCTCACCGAGCACGAGGCCCGCATTCTGGAACTGATGATGCGAACCCCCGAGCGCGTGTTTTCCCGGGCAGACATTGAGTCTCACCTGTACGGCTGGGAAACGCCGAACAGCAACTCCGTTGAGGTGCGCATCTCGCAACTGCGCAAGAAGCTGGAACATGCGGGCAGTGACCTGCGCATCCGCACGATCCGCAATGTCGGCTACGTGCTGCAGGTCTGATACGGATTCCGAAAGATTCCGTAACACATTACGGAATTTTTTCGACCGGAGGGAGAAGGAACAAATGCGGATTTCCGGGAATTGGGGGAACATCCGGCTCTTTCCCGGATGTTCTGGAAATGGACGGCAGTCCGTATGAGGCGTGAGGGCATGACGCCGCAGCGGCCCGGTTCCCTTCCGCGTGGATGGCGCCGGGCCGCCCGCCTGACCCCGGGTGCGGGGCTGCACTCGGCGCGCGTGGCGTGGCGCCACTCCCTGCGCTTCCGGCTGGCCCTGACCTACAGTCTGCTGGCCCTGGGCCTCATCACCCTGATTACGCTGGGGGTGGTCACGCTGCTGCTGGGCAGTATGGAGCGGCAGTTCGTGGACCGCCTGAACGAGCGCGCCGACACCCTGGCCCAGGCCTTCAGCGATCCGGGCAGCCTGGGGCGGGCGGCAGGCAGCGCCAGCGCCTACACGATGCTGATTGGCTTTGACGGCCAGGTGAGCAGCGCCAGTTCCGCGCTGCGCGAATACATTGATTCCCCCTACCCCTTTGGCGACCTGTCGCGGGTGCCGGTACAGAACACCACGGTGCGCGTGGTCAAGCGCAAGGCGGGCAACTTCGGCACCCTGTGGGTGGGCCTGCCCGAAGATGACCTGCTGGCGGCCCGCCAGAGTGCCCTGAGTGCCCTGCTGCTGGCGCTGATCGTCTCGCCGGCCGTGCTGCTGCTGACCGGCTGGTTCGTGGGGCGGCGGGCCCTGGCCGGCCTGGAGAGTGCCGCCAACCTCGCTGACCGCATTGACCCCACCCACAGCCTGGAGACGCTGCCGCTGCCCGGGCGCGAAGATGAGGTGCACCGTCTGCTGGCCGCCATCAACCGCCTGCTGGTGCGCATCGAAGCCGGGCAGGCCCGGGAAAAGCAGCTGCTGGGCCAGATCGTGCATGAACTGGGCGCGCCGCTCACCGTTCTGAAAGCCAGCCTGCAGCGTGCCGAGGAACGCACCCACGACCCCGAGGTGGCCCGCGCCGCCCTGGTGGCCGATGAACTGACCTTCACCACCCAGGACCTGATGCAGCTGGCGCGCGGTCAGCTGGAACTGAAACTGGCGTGGCACTACATTCCGGCGCGCACCTTGCAGGGCCGGCTGGACCGGCTGGTGCCTGGAACCACCTTTGTGGGCGACTGGGGCGGCGGCATTCTCTGCGACCCTGACCGCCTGACCCAGGCGCTGCGCAACCTGCTGGCCAACGGCCGCCGGGCCGCCGGGGCCGCCGGCACCGTGACCCTGACCCTGGCTGAGAGCCCCGAGCGGCTGACCTTCACCGTGCATGACAGTGGCCCCGGCCTGCCCGACGACCTGGGCGAGCGCATTTTCGAGCCCTTCGTGAGCGGCGCAGGCAGCAGCGGCCTGGGGCTCAGCGTGGCCCGCCAGATTGCCCGGTTGCACGGCGGCGAACTGAGCGGCACCACCCACCCCCGCGGCGGCGCCCTGTTCACCCTGACCATTCCCGGGGCTGCCCTGGGTGATGAAGAGGACGAAGCCGTCGAGGAAGACCCCGTGCCAGCAGTCTCCTGAACGGCCCCGGGCAAGTTCGCCTGCTGCGCGGCCCCAGGCCCCGTATGCTGACCCGGTGACTGGCCCCACGCTGCCTGGCCCCCCTCTGTTTGACCCCGCGCCGGCCCCTCTGGCCGATGAGCGGCTGGCACTGCTGGCCCTGCGCTTCACCACCCAGCTGGGGCCGCGCCGGATTGAAGAGTTGCGGCGCCACTTCGGCAGCGCGCTGGCGGCCCTGCAGGCCCCGCCGCGTGCCCTGCGCGAGGTTCCAGGCCTGGACAGCCGCAGTGTGGCCGCCCTGACCGGCACCCAGACCCAGGGGCAGGCCCGCACCCGCGCCCAGGCCGAGTTGACGCGTACCCAGGTGGAAGGAGTGACGCTGCTGTTTCGTGGCCTGCCGGGTTACCCGGCCGCCCTGAACGCCCTGGGCGACCCGCCGGCCGTGCTGTGGGTACGCGGCAGCCTGCCAGAGCTGCCCGAGGTACCCCGGGCGATTGGCATGGTGGGCACGCGGGCCGCCAGTCCCCACGCGGCGGCCTTTACCCGCATGCTGGCCGCCGACCTGGCCCGCGCGGGCGTGGTGGTGGTCAGCGGCCTGGCGCGCGGCATTGATACGGCGGCCCACGAGGCGGCCGTGGGGGCGGGGGGCCTGAGCATCGGGGTACTGGGCAGCGCGGTGGACGTGATTTACCCGGGTGAGAACCGCGCCCTGGCCGCGCAGCTGACCCTGATCAGCGAGTCGCCACTGGGCACCCGGCCGGCCCAGCACCTCTTTCCGGTGCGCAACCGACTGATTGCGGCGCTGTCGGCCGGCACGGTGGTGGTAGAAGGCGAGCGCCGGTCCGGCTCACTGATTACCGCCACCCACGCCCTGGAATGTGGCCGCACCGTGTTCGCGGTGCCGGGCCGCGCGGGCGATCCCCGGGCCGCCGGCCCCCACCAGCTGCTGCGCGACGGCGCAGTGCTGACCGAGAACGCCGCCGACGTGCTGAACGAATTGGGCTGGGGCGCCGCCCCACCCGCCCCCCAGCCAGACCTGCCCCCCGAACAGGCCCAGGTGTTGGCCGCGCTGCACGAACCCCGCACCCTGGACGACCTGCAGGCCATCACGCGCCTGCCGCTGCCCGAGTTGCAGACGGCCCTGGTGCTGCTGCACCTGCTGGGCCTGACCCAGGAGGTGGGCGGGCGGTGGGTGCGCCGCTGAGCCGGCCCTTCCGTCTGAGGTTCGACGCCCGGCCCTCCCAGATGCCAGGATGGCCGCATGGACATTCTGGTTCTGGGCGGCACCAAGTTTGTGGGGCGGCACATCGTGCTGGCGTTGCTGGCAGCCGGGCACCGGGTCAGCGTGCTCACGCGTGGTCAGAGCCGCGATGAGCTGCCGGCCGAGGTGGAGCGCCTGCAGGGAGACCGCAATGCTGGCGCGGCGGGCCTGAGCGCCCTGGCCGGGCGCAGCTGGGCCGCCTGCGTGGATGTCAGCGGGTACACGCCCGGGCAGGTGCGCGCCAGCGCCGAGGCCCTGCAGACCCAGGTGGGGCGCTACGTGTTCATCAGTACTGCCAGCGTTTACGCTGAGCCGGACCGGCACCCCGTGCGCGAGGACGACCCCCTGCTGCCCCCCGCCGCCGAGGCCGTCACCGAGATCACCGGCGAGACCTACGGTCCCCTCAAGGTCACCTGTGAACAGCTCGTGCAGGCGGCCTACGGCGAGCGGGCCACCCTCCTGCGGCCCCAGATCGTGGCGGGGCCCTACGACCACACCGCCCGCTACCCGTACTGGCCCGACCGGGCGAGCAGGGGAGGGGAGACCCTGCTGCCCGGCGACGGCACCGACCACGTGCAGGTGATTGACGCGCGGGACCTCGCCCGCTTTACCGTGCGGGTGATTGAGCAGGGGATCGGCGGCGTGTTCAACCTCGCCGGGCCCCGCCTGAGCTGGGCCGAGTTCGCGCGGGTGCTGGGCATAGCGCAGCCGGTGTGGATAGGTCAGGACGCGCTGGAGCACTGGCACCTGGGCTTTGCCGAATTACCGCTGTTCATTCCCGAACATGCGCCTCAGGGGGGCCTGATGGACATCAGCGCCGAGCGGGCCATTGCCGCTGGCCTGACCCTCACGCCCCCTGAGGGAACCGCCTGTGACACCCGGGCCTGGAGCCAGTCGGCGGCCCTGACGTACGCCCTGACTCCCGAACGCGAGGCGGAGGTGCTGCGCGAGAACCGAGAAAGAGAGAACTGAGCCCTCCGGCCTTTCTCCAGAGAGAAGCGAAAGCGCGGGTGCTATGCTGGCCGGCGCATCAAGAGTGCCGCAAGGGAGGTGCGCCTTATCTCGCAGGAAATCTGGGCGGACGTGCTGGGGTACGTCCGCAAGAACATTTCGGAAGTCGAGTACCACACTTGGTTCGCGCCGGTCAAAAACCTGGGCGTGCAGGAAGGCTCGCTGGTGCTGGGCGTGCGCAACTCGTTTGCCCAGGAGTGGTTTCGCAAGCACTACCTGGAACTGCTGGAAGACGCGCTGCGCTCACTGGGCGCGCAGAACCCACAGGTCACCTTTCAGGTGCTGCCCGCCGCGCAAGACGCCCTGCTGCTGCCCACCGACCCGCCGCCCGCGCCCCCCATTCACACGGGCCGGGCGCCCAGCACCCCTCTGCCGGAAAACCGCAAGGTGCTCAATCCCAAGTACACCTTCGAGAACTTCGTGGTGGGGCCCAACAACAACCTCGCGCACGCCGCCGCCCTGGCGGTGGCCGAGTCGCCGGGCAAGGCGTACAACCCCCTCTTTATCTACGGGGACGTGGGCCTGGGCAAGACCCACCTGATGCACGCCGTGGGCCACTACATGACCGAGCGGTTTCCGGGCAAGCGCATTGAATACGTCTCCACCGAGTCGTTCACCAACGACCTGATCAACGCCATCCGCGACGACAAGATGACGCTGTTTCGCAACCGCTACCGCTCGGTGGACCTGCTGCTGGTGGACGATATTCAGTTCCTGGCCGGCAAGGAGCGCACGCAGGAGGAGTTCTTCCACACCTTCAACGCGCTGTACGAGAACCACAAGCAGATCATCCTGAGTTCGGACCGGCCGCCCAAGGATATCCAGACCCTGGAAGGGCGTCTGCGCAGCCGCTTTGAATGGGGCCTGATCACCGACATCCAGTCCCCGGAATTCGAGACGCGGGTGGCGATCCTGAAGATGAATGCCGAGCACAACCGCATCAACATTCCGCAGGAAGTGCTGGAACTCATCGCCCGGCAGGTCACCAGCAACATCCGTGAACTTGAAGGTGCCCTGATGCGGGTGGTGGCTTTTTCCAGCCTGAACAACGTGCCCTTTTCGCGCGCGGTGGCCGCCAAGGCCCTGAGCAACGTCTTTGCCCCGCAGGAAGTCAAGGTGGAGATGATGGACGTGCTGCGGCAGGTGGCCGTGCACTACAACATGCCTGCCGAGGTGATTCGCGGCGCCGGGCGCGTGCGCGAGGTGGTCACGGCCCGGCAGGTGGCCCAGTACCTGATCCGTGAGCTGACCGACCACTCGCTCCCCGAGATTGGGCAATTTTTTGGGCGAGACCACTCCACCGTGATGCACGCCATCAGCAAGGTCACGGAGGCACTGGGCAAAGACGCCGAACTGACTGGCTCAGTGGACACCCTGCGCCGCCGGATGCAGGGCTTGGATGATGAAGAGGCAGAGGCATAATGGTCGCTACTTCTTCTGCCCTGTTCAGAATATGTTCCAAAATCCGTTCCAAAACGGTGTGCACGGTTTCACAAGCTGTGGATAAACCTGTGGATAACCTGTGGATAACCCCGTTTTTTCTGTGGATAACTTTGTGGATAACTGGGCCCTTTCGGGAGGCTGTGGATAACCCCCAAAGTTATCCACAGGTTTTCCACAGGAAAGTGCCAGTTATCCACATTTTTGTCCACAGGGCAAAGTGGCGCTGGGCGCACCCCTAGGGCACTTTTCCACAGTTTCCACAGGCCCTATTACTACTACTACTATCTTTTTTAAGTTTAAAAACAGGAAAAAGATAGGGACCAGACAGTGAGGCAAGGCATGAACGTACAAGTCACCAAAAAAATTCTGAGCGAGGGCCTGGGCCTGCTGGAGCGGGTGATCCCCAGTCGCAGCAGTAACCCCCTGCTCACGTCCCTGAAGGTGGAGGCCAGTGAGGCGGGCCTGACCCTGAGCGGTACAAACCTGGAAATTGACCTCTCCTGTTTTGTGCCCGCCGAGGTGAAATCCCCCCGCAACTTCGTGGTGCCGGCCCACCTGTTCGCGCAGATTGTGCGCAACCTGGGCGGCGAGCTGGTGGAACTGGAACTCAGCGGACAGGAATTGTCCGTGCGCTCCGGTGGATCGGACTTCAAGCTGCAGACCGGCGACACCGACGCCTACCCGCCCCTGAGTTTCCCTGCCCAGGCCGATGTGAGCCTGGACGCGGGCGAACTGGCCCGCGCCTTTGCCAGCGTGCGCTACGCCGCCAGCAACGAGGCGTTTCAGGCCGTGTTCCGGGGCATCAAGCTGGAGCACCGCCCCGAGAGTGCGCGCGTGGTGGCCTCGGACGGGTACCGGGTGGCCATTCGTGACTTTCCGGCCAGCGGAGACGGCCGCAACCTGATCATCCCGGCGCGCAGCGTGGACGAGCTGATCCGCGTGCTCAAGGACGGCGAGGCCCGTTTCACCTACGGCGAGGGTCTGCTGAGCGTGACCACCGACCGCGTGCGCATGAACCTGAAGCTGCTGGACGGCGACTTCCCGGATTACGAACGCGTGATTCCCAAGGAAATCAAGCTCCAGGTGACGCTGCCCGCCACTGCGCTGAAAGAAGCCGTGAACCGCGTGGCCGTGCTGGCTGACAAGAACGCCAACAACCGGGTGGAATTTCTGGTGTCTGAAGGCAAGCTGCGCCTGGCCGCTGAGGGGGACTATGGCCGCGCCCAGGACACCCTGGACGTGGTGCAGGGCGGCACCGAACCGGCCATGAGCCTGGCCTTCAACGCCCGGCATGTACTCGACGCCCTGGGCCCCATCGAGGGGGAAGCCGAACTGCTGTTCTCGGGCTCTACCAGCCCCGCCATCTTCCGCGCGGCGGGCGGTGGGGGGTACATGGCGGTTATGGTCACGCTGCGCGTTTAAGGGCCGTTTCCGGGGCGGCGCTGGCCATGTCCCCGGGAACGTTAGACCGGGTTTATCCGGCACCCGCCGCCCCCGCTTATAGTGTCTGAAGTACACCTTCCGCCCGGCGGAAGGGCCGTGAATTGGGGAGGAAAACAGGAATGAAGATTCAGAAAGTGATCGCCCGTGAAGTCCTGGACTCGCGCGGGAACCCCACCGTGGAAGCTGAAGTTCACCTCGACAGTGGCCTGTTGGGCCGCGCCATCGTGCCCAGCGGGGCCAGCACCGGCACCCACGAGGCGCTGGAACTGCGTGACGGCGGCAGCCGCTACCTGGGCAAGGGCGTGCGGACGGCCGTGAAGAACGTCAACGAGGCGCTGGGGCCCGCCGTGGTGGGCCTGGAGGCCAGCGAGCAGGCCGCCATTGACGCTGCCCTGATGGCCGTGGACGGCACCCCCAACAAGGGCCAGCTGGGCGGCAACGCCATTCTGGCTGTCAGCCTCGCCACGGCGCGCGCAGCGGCGGCCGAGTTGAACATTCCCCTGTACCGCTACCTGGGCGGCAGCAACGCCAGGACGCTGCCGGTGCCCATGATGAACCTCATCAACGGCGGGGCGCACGCCGACAACTCGGTGGACTTTCAGGAATTCATGGTGATGCCGGTGGGCGCGCCGACCTTCCGCGAGGCGCTGCGCTACGGCGCCGAGACCTTCCACACTCTGAAAAAGGTGCTGGCCAGCAAGGGCTACAACACCAACGTGGGCGACGAGGGCGGCTTCGCCCCGGACCTGAAAAGCAACGAGGAAGCGCTGAACGTGCTGCTTGAAGCTATCGAGAAGGCCGGTTACGAGCCCGGCAAGGACATCGCCATCGCACTGGACCCCGCCGTGACCGAGCTGTACAAGGACGGCCAGTACCACCTGGAGAGCGAGGGGCGCAGCCTCTCCACCGCCGAGATGGTGGACTTCTGGGCCGACTGGGCCAGCCGCTACCCGATTGTCAGCATTGAAGACGGTCTGGCCGAGGACGACTGGGACGGCTGGGCCGCCCTGACTGCCCGGATTGGGGGGCAGGTGCAGCTGGTGGGGGACGACCTGTTCGTGACCAACCCCGAGCGCCTGCAGCGCGGCATTGACACGGGGGTGGGCAACGCCATTCTGGTGAAGGTCAACCAGATTGGGTCCCTGACCGAGAGCATGGACGCCATTGAGCTGGCCAAGCGACACCATTACGGCACCGTGATCTCGCACCGCAGCGGCGAGTCTGAAGACCACTTCATCGCGGACCTTGCGGTGGCCACCAACGCCGGGCAGATCAAAACGGGCTCGGCCAGCCGCTCGGACCGCATTGCCAAATACAACCAGCTGCTGCGCATTGAAGACAGCCTGGGCGACCGCGCGGTCTATCCGGGCCGCAAGGCGCTGCGCTAAATCCTGTGAGCGGGCGGTGGGGGCCATCTCCGCCGCCCGCTGCCACTGGCCTCATGGAAAGGATTCCACCATGCACATGAAAGACATTGACCGCGCCACCAAGATCGTGGCCACCGTGGGCCCCGCCAGCCGTTCGCCCGAGGTACTGGGCCGCATGATTGACGCGGGCATGAACGTGGTGCGCATGAACTTCAGCCACGGCGACCGCGAAGACCACCGCCAGACCGTGCAGATGGTGCGTGAACTGGCCGAGAAAAAGGGTGTGGCCATCGGCATCCTGCAAGACCTGCAGGGCCCGAAGATCCGCGTGGGCCGCTTCAAGGACGGCGCCGTGACCCTCAGCCCCGGCGATACCTTCACCATCACCATGGACGACATTGAGGGGGACGCCGAGCGGGTCTCCAGTACCTACAAGGGCCTGGTGCATGACGTGCGGCAAGGGATGGCACTCCTGCTGGACGACGGCAACATGGCCCTGCAGGTGGAGAGCGTGCGCGGCCAGGACGTGATCACCAAGGTGGTGATCGGCGGCGTGCTGAAGAACAACAAGGGCATCAACGTGCCCGAGGCGGACCTGAGCGTGCCGGCGCTGTCTGAAAAGGACGTGCAGGACATGGAGTTCGGCGCCGAACTGGGCGTGGACTGGGTGGCCCTGAGCTTCGTGCGTTCACGCGATGATCTGCTGCTGGCCCGGCACTACCTGTCGCGCTTTGGCAGCCGCGCCAAGCTGATGGCCAAGATCGAAAAGCCCCAGGCCGTGGACCGTTTCGAGGACATTCTGAAAGAGGTGGACGGCGTAATGGTGGCGCGCGGCGACCTGGGCGTGGAGATGCGCCCCGAGCAGGTGCCCACCATCCAGAAGCGCCTGATTCGCCTGTGCCGGGAAGCGGGCAAGCCGGTGATCACCGCGACCCAGATGCTGGAGAGCATGATCAACCTGCCCCGGCCCACCCGCGCCGAGGCCTCGGATGTGGCCAACGCCATTTACGACGGCACCGACGCCGTGATGCTCTCGGCCGAGTCGGCGGCGGGCCTGTATCCGGTGGAATCGGTGGCCATGATGGCCCGCATTGCCCATGAAGCCGAGGACAGCGAGCATTACAAGATGCTGCAGCGCCAGCTGGTGATTGACACCGAACTGGCCCAGGACGCGATTGCCTCCGCTGCCTGCAACATTGGCGAGAAGCTGGATTCGCCGGCCATTGTGACGTTCACCAGCACGGGCGGCGCGGCCTCACGCATTGCCAAGAACCGCCCCCCGCTGGCCATTCTGGCGCTGACCCCCAACGAACAGACCCGCAATCAGCTGGCCCTGTCGTGGGGCGTGGTGCCGGTGCTCAGCGAAGACCCGCGCAACACCGACGACATGGTGCGCATTGCCAACGACGAACTGCGCCGCAGTGGCCTGGCCGATGTGGGCGACCGCTACGTGATCACGGCGGGCGTGCCCTTCGGCGTGCGCGGCACCACCAACATGCTGCGCGTGGAGCGCCTGCGCGAGGACCAGCTGCGCTTCTGATATAGGCCTCAGGTGAGCCGAAGGCGAACCTGAGCGGAGCGAACACGAGAAAACACGGGACTAAGGCGATGGAAAAGCATATTTGCGCTCCTGCCACTATGCTTTGCCATTAGAGGAGTCCCGTATACCTTCAGCAGGCAACAAAGACTGGAGGGGCCAGCAAGCGGCCCCTTCAGTTCTTGTTGGCCTGAGCGCAGGCCACGTTCAACCTCCGGATTGTTCTCAGACGGCGCCGGCCGTCTGATTCAGGCCCGGTTGTGTCAGGGCGGCGTCACCTTTTTATCCACAGGCACGGGGTTTTTCCACACTCTTCCTGTGGATAAGTCCACTGCTGCCTACAGGCTTTTGCGCGTGCAGGGCGTTGTCCACAGCCCCTCGGAGTTCTCCACAACGCCCTGTGTATAACTTCCGGGCGCGGCCCTGTTGCGCGGGCTGCGCGCCGGGCCGCTGACAGGTCCATGAAGGCCCCATGAAGGGCCGGGGTGGCCTAGGACCCCAGGCGCAGGCGCGCGAACTTGTCCTTGCCCTTCTGAAGCACCGCGCCGCCCTCTGCCGAGAGCTGGTCCCGGCTCAGGGCACCCTGGGGGTCGGTGAAGGGCTCACCGTTGAGCTTCAGGCCCCGGTTCTGCATCAGCTTGCGCGCGGCGCCGTTGCTGGGCTCCAGTCCAGCCAGCACCACCAGTTTTGCCATGCTGACGCGCCCGTCCTCGCCCAGTTCACTGCCCGGCACCGTGACCTCGGGGAGGTTCTCGGGGATGCCGCCCCTGGCCACGGCCCTGAAGCGCGCTTCGGCCGCGTCCAGGTCCGCGTCCGGGTAAAAGGCGCGCACCACCTCGCGGGCCAGTTCACGGTGAGCGGCCACCGGATGTCCGGCCAGCAGCTCATCAATGCGCTCGCGCCTCAGGTCGGTGAGCAGGGTGAAGTAGTTGTCCAGCAGGGGATCGGGCACCTTCATCAGCCCCGCGAACATGGCGTGCGGCTCGTCGGTCAGGCCAATGTAGTTGTCCAGGCTCTTGGACATCTTTTCCGTGCCGTCCAGGCCCACCAGCAGCGGCAGGGTCATGACCACCTGCGGTTCCTGGCTGTAGTCGCGCTGCAGCGCCCGGCCCACAAGATTGTTGAACAGCTGGTCCGTGCCGCCCAGCTCCACGTCCGCTTCCAGCGCCACCGAGTCATAGCCCTGGGTCAGCGGGTAAAGCAGTTCGTGCATGGCGATGGGCACGCCGCCCTCAAAGCGCTTTTTGAAATCGTCGCGCTCCATGATGCGCGCGACCGTGTAGCGGCTGGCCAGCCGGATCACATCGGCGTAACCCATGGGTTCGAGCCACTCGCCGTTGTAGCGAATTTCCAGCACTTCAGGCTCCTGGCGCAGCACCAGCCGGCACTGTTCCAGGTAGCTGCCGGCGTTCTGGCGGGTCTGTTCCAGGGTCAGCGGTGGGCGCGTTTTGCTCTTGCCGCTGGGGTCGCCGATCATGGCGGTAAAGTCGCCAATCAGCATGATCACCTTGTGGCCCAGATCCTGAAACTGCCGCATCTTGCGCAGAATCACCGCGTGGCCCAGGTGCAGGTCCGGTCGGGTGGGGTCGGCGCCCAGCTTCACGCGCAGGGGCACGCCGGTCTCCAGGCTGCGCTCCAGTTTGCGGCGCAGGTCGTCTTCAGACACCAGGTCCACCACGCCGCGCCTCAGGATCTGCAGTTGCTCGTCCACCGGTACATTCCGCCGAATTTCATTCATGAAGGACCCCCAGGAAGAAAGCGGCGAACTCGTGACAAGTTCGCCGCTTCAGGATTGGATTTCAGGCTAGCTGACCCCCACCTTGCGGCGGGGCAGATACGCACGTCGGGTCAGACGCCTCATGCCCCGCAGCATAGCAGAGGCCCGCGCTGCACCCGGCGGCCCCCGGTCTGTGCAGGTAGCATTCAGGGCGTGAAGACCATCCACGAACTGCGCGCCACCTTCCCGCAGCCGGGCCGGGTGGAGTGGCTTGGCCTGCGCCCCGCCCGCCGGGTGCCTGTGGTGCGCTGGGCGCAGGTGGAGGCGCACCCGCTGGTGGGCCTGATTGGCGACCACGGCAAGGGGGCCCCGCCCCGCCTGACCGCTCTGACCGGCGAGGTGGGTGAAGCCGCCCAGCCCGGCGCGGCGCCGCCCGTCCCCGGTGGCCCGGGTCGGCGGCAGGTCACCCTCATTCAGGCCGAGCACCTGCCGGTGATCGCCGCGCTGTGTGGCCGCGCGCAGGTGACCCCGGACCTGCTGCGGCGCAACCTCGTGGTCAGCGGCCTGCCCCTCCTGGCCCTCAAAGACGCCCGCTTTCAGGTGGGCGAGGTGGTGCTGGAGGGCACAGGCGAGTGCCACCCCTGCTCGCGCATGGAAGAAATGCTGGGGCCGGGCGGCTACAACGCGGTCCGCGGCCACGGCGGCCTGACGGCCCGGGTCATTCGCGGTGGCTGGATCCGCGAGGGCGACGAGGTGCGGCCCCTGCTCTCCGGGGGCCCGGAATGAAGGCCCGGCCTCCTGCCCGGCTGGGCCCCGCCCGCCGCGTCACTCTGGCTGGGGCTTTCGGTTTCGCCCGGCTGATCGTGGAACTGGGGGTGCTGAGTTCCTTTGCCTTCAGTCTGGCGCTGTTCGTGGCGGCCATCGCCCAGGCGTACGTGACCATTCGCGCGGCATTCACCCGGCTGGGCGAGCCCGACACCACCAAAAGCCTGATCGTGGCGGCGGTGGAACAGGCCGACACCCTCCTGATCGGCATGGCGCTGCTGATCATCTCGTTTGGCCTGCAGGCGCTGTTTGTGGGCCGGCTGCAGAACGTGCCCCCCTGGCTGCACATTGATTCCTTCGACGATCTCAAGCAGAAACTGATCGGGATTGTGATTCTGGCGCTGGGTGTGAATTTCTTCAGCGTGGCGCTGAAATGGACCGGCGGCGACATCCTGGCGTACGGGCTGGCCATCGCCGCCGTGATTCTGGCTGTGGGGGCCTACTCGGTCATTCTCACCCGGCAGGGCGGCCGGTCTGCCGCGCCCCCCGGGGAGCCGCCCGCGTGACCCGGGCAGCCGATGGACCCGCACTGGACGCCCGCCTGGAAGCCGTTCTGGCCCAGGTGCGGGCCGATGTTCACGCTGATATTGGCAGCGACCATGCCAAGCTGCCCATCCGGCTGCTGCGCGCGGGCCGCATCCAGCGCGGTGTGATCGTGGAACTGAATCCCGGCCCCCTGGCCCACGCCCGGCAGAACGTGGCGCGCGCCGGGCTGGCGGGCCAGCTGGAGGTGCGCGCGGGCGACGGCTTTGCTCCCCTGGCCCCCGGCGAGGTGGCCAGCGCGAGCGTCACAGGAATGGGCGCCTTCACCATCCTGGGGATGCTGCGGCGCGAGCCGGGGCGCCTGCCGCCCACCCTGGTGCTGCAGCCCAACGACAGCGCCGAATCCCTGCGCCGCTGGGCCCGGGCCGCTGGCTACCACCTGCGCGCCGATCTGCTGGTGCCCGGCTACTGGGCCTACCCGGTACTGCGCCTGGACCGCGCACCCGGCCCGGACCCGGCCTACGACGGCCTGCCCGAGGCAGCCGCGCTGCGCTATGGCCCGGCCCTCCTGCGGGGTCAAGACCCCTTGTTGCGTGCCCAGGTGCAGGCTGACCTCCGCCGCCTGACCCCCCTGGCCGCCCCGGGCCGCGTCGCCCAGACCGAGCTGGAGATGGCCCTGGCCGCCTGGGCGTGGTTGCAGGGGCTCTGAAACAAAAAACCCGCCTTCGTCGGCGGTGATAAGAACAAGATAGCGCGGTATGCAGCCCGGGTCAAGCCCAGCCGGGCGACCGGGAAAACCCTGTCTGGAACGCATGATCTCGCTGCGGTTCACAGGAGGGCGTGCATAGCCTCAGAGCCCGCATGGGGTCCACCCCTGCGGCGGGCGGCCCACCTTTGCCCAGGGTGCCCACAAATCCAGGAGGCAATAAAAAAGCCGCCTTCTTTGGCGGTGATGAAAACAGGATAGCCCAGAATACAGGCCATGTCAACTTATGCGCATGGATGCTTAAAAGACCGCGCTGCAAGTAAAACAGAGGTGGGGGCAGGCGCTCTTCCTGCGCACTGCCCCCCGCGTCCTGCTTCCTCTACCGCGCCACTTCCACCGCGCGGCTTTCGCGCACCACAGTCACCTGCACCTGACCGGGGTATTCCATATCCTGCTCCACCCGGCCGGCAATCTCGCGGGCCAGCAGGGTGGCCTGGGCATCGGTGACCTTTTCCGGCTGCACGATCACGCGCACCTCGCGCCCGGCCTGAATGGCGTACGCCTGCTGCACGCCAGGAAACGACACGGCAATCTGTTCCAGCTGTTCCAGGCGGCGCACATAGGATTCCAGTTCCTCACGCCGCGCGCCGGGGCGGGCCGCGCTGATCGCGTCGGCGGCGGCCACCAGCACCGAATACAGCGTCTGGCCGTTTTCGGGGTCGTGGTGGTGGGCAATGGCGTCAATCACCTCGGGCGGCTCGCCAAAGCGTTTGGCGAGGTTGATGCCGATTTCCACATGTGTGCCGTCAATCTCACGGTCAATGCTCTTGCCCACGTCGTGCATCAGGCCCGCGCGCCGCGCCAGGGCGGCGTCCAGGCCCAGTTCGCCCGCCATGATACCGGTCAGGTGCGCCACCTGAATGGAGTGCTTCAGGACATTCTGGCCGTAGCTGGTGCGGAAATACATGCGGCCCAGCAACTGCACCAGCCCCGGCTTGACTCCCATCACGCCCGCCTCAATGGCCGCTTCCTCGCCCTGGGTGTGCATGTAGGTTTTCATCTCGTCCTGCGCCTTGTGAACCATCTCCTCAATGCGCGTGGGGTGAATGCGGCCGTCGGCCACCAGGGCGTCCAGCACATGCCGGGCCACCTCGCGGCGCACCGGGTTGAAGCTGGACAGAATCACCGCCTCTGGGGTGTCGTCAATAATCAGGTCCACACCGGTCAGGGCCTCAAAGGCGCGGATGTTGCGTCCCTCACGGCCAATCAGGCGGCCCTTCATGGCGTCATTGGGAATGGGCACCACCGAAACGCTCAGCGCAGCACTCGTTTCCGAAGCGCTGCGCTGAATGGCCTGGGCCACGACATGGCGCGCGGTGCGCCGCGCCTCCGCTGTGGCGCGCTCCTGCATGGCCTTGATGCGGATGGCCTTTTCCTCTTCCAGTTCGGCCTCCAGCCGTTCCAGAATCTCGGCGCGGGCCGCTTCGGGCGACAGGTTGGCCACCTCGTACAGCCGCAGGTCCACGAGGCGGCCCCGCTCGGCCAGCTCGGTTTCCTGGGTGCCCAGGGCGCGGCTGCGGTCTTCCAGACGCTCTTCTAAGGTGTCGAGCTTCTCGCCCCGGGCGTCCAGTTGCTCGGCGCGGCGGTTGAGGCGCTCAATCTCGCGCTTGAGTTCCTCGCGCTCTCGCCGGGTTTCCTGGCGGTCGGTGGCCAGGGCCTCGCGCTCGCGGGCCACCTCCTGCTTGGCCTGGGTGCGCTCGGTTTCCAGTTGCGTGCGCAGTCCCAGCACCTGTTCGCGCTGGGCGTCCAGCTGCGCGCCCTGGCGGGTGAGCTGCTCTTCGCGTTGCGCGGCTTCCTGCGTTCGTCGCGTGGCCTCCTGCCTGGCCTGGTCGGCCTCTGCCCGCAGCGCCCGCGCGGCCTCTTCGGCCTGCGCGCGGATGCGCTGCGCTTCCTGCAGGGCTTCTTGCTGAAGTCGGTCATCCACCTCGGCCCGCCTGCGCGCGCCGCGTGTCTGTCCCCCCAGAAAGCCCCCGACCAATCCGAGCAGCAGCGCCACAATGACCCAGATCATCGTCATGGTGCGCTCCTTTCGGTGTGTTGCATGGGGCGCGTGGGCCTTGGGCTGGCCGCGCCCCGCATAGGGTGATGAAAAGCGAACGCCGCCTGCCGCTGCTGAACTTTGGGAGGAACGTTCGCCACGCAGTGTAGCTCCAAAGGTCCGGCAGGGGAGAGAGGCGCGCCAGGAGTAGCCTGCCGCATGGTCCACAGGCTTCCAGCCGCCGCGTCCCTCGCTGAAGTTCATGTCTGGATTCGGCAGCAACTGGCCCAGATGGGGCAGCCCCCTGGCACCCCCACTGAGGCAGCGCTGCACCAGGCAGTGCGCCCCTGCTATCACCTGGAATTTGAAGAAGTCCCGGATGAACAGCTTCCAGTCGCCCACAGCAAATTCGGCGGGCAGCCGGATGTGCCCCCGGGCTGGACATGGCCCCGCAGCCCCGCTGGGGGACCCCTGCGTTTTCTGTGCCAGTTGCGGCTCGACCAGTTACCGGGCCGCACGCCCGACGACGACGAGCCGCCGCACGGCCTGCTGTCGTTTTTCTGGCTGTTTCACCCAGATGAGCAGTTGATTGTTGAGTGGTGGCCCCAGTTGGACGGGCTGCAGCGGCGACCCAGCCTGCCTCCAGGCGGCTACGCCTACCGGCCCCGACAGGTGCTTGCCCGCCGCACCCTCAGTCTTGTGGACCTGTCCGTTCCCAGTGGCCTGGGTGGGGAAGAGCACGACCGTTTTCGCGGGCTGTGGGCTCAATTGAGTCAATCCGGGGCATTTGAGTTTGGCGGCGTGACTCTGTTCGGTCACGTGGACCGGGCCTCGTACCTGTCCTGGGCCGAGAGTGCATTGCCCAGGGAGCTCTGCGACTGGACCCTGCATGATCCGGTGGTGAACCTCCTGCGCCTGTGGTCTGTCGCGCACCTGGGCGACGACGTGCTGGAGGATACCGGCGACAATCACATCTACACCCCGGAGTTCATCCTGCGCCGCAGCGATCTGCGGGCCCGGCATTTCCACCGGGCCCACTATGAGCTGAGCGTGGATTGACTCTGCCGGGCGCTCAGGGCAGCACGGTAAAGGTGCCTAGACCGGCACGGCCAGGATTCTGCGCCGTGAGCTTGGGGAGCAGCGTGGTCACCAGCGCGCCCGCCCCCTGCGTCTGCACCGTGGCAAAGGCCGAGTTGGCATTGGCATAGGCACTGATGCCCGCCAGATTCAGGGGCGCGGCGCTGAGGTAGACAAGCACCTGATGGTCCCCAGTGGGTGCAGAAGCCACCAGTCGGAAGGCGCTGTCGGCCGCAGGGAAGCTGGTGCGGCCGCTGTGGGCCAGCTCCACCGCCCCGCCCGGCAGGCGGTTGGGCAACAGCTGCTGCACCGAGCCATCCGGGGCCTCCACGAACAGGGCCACGTGGCCCTGCATCCCGTTGGCCTGCAGATCAAAGGTCAGATTCTGCCCCACACGCGGCGTGGCCGGAAGCACTGACGCACTGGGGTCCCGGGCCGGGTCGGGGGTGGGCGCAGTGGGTGGGGTACAGGCGGTCAGGACGGCACCAAGGAACACGACAAGCAGGAAGGAACGCATCTGGCTCAGGATAGATACTCTGGCACTGGCGCGAGACCGCACCTATGGCCAATGCACCTGTGGCCCATGCAAAAACCCCCGCCTACTCAGCGGGGGCCAAAGACTGAACAGTCTTTACTTCGTGGCGTGCACCACGAGCTTCATGGGAATGGTCACTTCGGGATGGGCGCGGTAAGCGATGTCGTACTCGCCGATTTCCTTGACGGTCTTCGGCATGTCAATGCGGCGCTTGTCCACGTCAAAGCCCAGCTGGTCCAGGGCGCCAGCCACGTCGGCGTGGGTCACGGCGCCGTAGATCTTGCCTTCGCCGGCACGCACGCTGAGTTCCACGGCCACACCGTTCAGGCGGCTGGCGAGGTCCTCGGCGCTGGCCTTTTCGGCAGCCAGGATCTTCTGGCGGGCACGCACGCGCGCTTCCAGGCTCTTCATGTTCGAGCTGGTGGCGGGCGCGGCGATGCCCTGGGGAATCAGCCAGTTGCGGGCGTAACCGTCTTTGACGTTCACGACGTCGCCGGTTTTGCCCAGCTTGCCGGGTTCAAGAAGAATAACTTGCATCGGTATTCTCCTTACTTCCGGACCAGTTTCTCGGTGTAGGGCAGCAGGGCCAGCTGGCGGGCGATTTTAATCGTCTGCGCAATGCGGCGCTGGTGCTTGGCCGAGAGGCCGGTGCGGCGGCGGGGAAGAATCTTGCCGGTGTCCGAAACGAACCGGCGCAGCATCTTCACGTCTTTGTAGTCGGTGATTTCCAGTTCCCCAATGGAGAACGGGTCCACCTTGGGCTTGCGGGGGCGCTTGGGCCCCTTGCCGCGCGGCTTGCGCTCGGCGTTGTTTGCCTGGGTCATTGTGGGGATTCCTCTAAAGCTGCCGGCGAGAAAGGGGCCGCTCTGTGGGGGTCTAAGGGTCAAAGAGTCAAAGGGTCTAAGAAACACAGAAACTGGATTTTCTTAGCCGCTTGGACCTTTTAACCCTTAGACATCACGCCCTCAGGCGTGCCTTAAAACGGCAGGTCTTCCTCATCCGGCGGGAAGTCGTCGAGACCTTGATCAATATCCAAGCCGCCCGAACGGTTCCCCGTGTTCGCTGCGGGGCGCTGTGAGCCAGCGCTCTGCGGGCGCGCCGCACTGCTCGCGGTCTGCGTGCGAGGTCCGGCGGGGGTGGCTGCGGCATACCCGGAAGTGGGGCTGGCCGCGCCTCGGGACAGGGCTTCGACTCGCGTCGCCTCTACTTTGGTCGAGTTGCGTTTGTTGCCATCGCGGTCGGTCCACGCTTCGTTCACCAGTCGGCCGCGCACCAGCACAGGGTCGCCCTTGCGCAGGTCCTTCATGCTCTCGGCCAGCTCACGCCACAGCGTTACGTCAATCCAGTGGGTCTTTTCCTGCTTCTGCCCCTGACGGTCGTTCCAGGTCTCGTTCACGGCCAGGCCGAGTCCAAGCACGGCGTCGCCGGCGGGGGTGTAGCGCAGTTCGGGGTCACGGGTGACATTGCCGATGAGCACCACTTCGTTCATGCCGCTGCCCATGCGAACGCCGCCTCCGGCGTCCTGGACCAGTTCAGGCTGGGTGCCGAGCTGTTCCATGCGCAGCGCCTTGACGCGCACCATGCTGCGTTTGCCGCCCTCGGGCGCTTCCCACTGGCTGTATTCCAGGCTGCCTTCAACCAGCACGGCGTCGCCGCCCTTGAGGTTGCGCTCGGCCTGCCACTCGGCGGGCTTGCCCAGAATGGACACGCGGTGATACCAGGGGAGTTTACGTTCGCGGCCGTCGTTGCCCACGATGTGGTCTTCACCGGCCACGGTGGCTTCAAACACGGCGGTGCCGCTGGGGGTGTACCGCAGTTCGGGATCGCGGGCGAGTGCGCCGATCAGGTAAACGTGGTTCATGCCTCGGGCCATAACAGGGTCTCCTTGCTTGCTGGCGAACAGTACTGGGGTTTAGGTCTGGCTGGCTGTCTTGGCCCTTGCGGGTTGACCATACGATAACAAGCCCAAGCTTTTACGTCAATGGCGTAAAACGCTCAGGCTTTCTTGGTCTTCCACTCCGGGCGGTCCTTGACCACCAGGACGCGGCGCACGTGGTCGCGCAGACGCAGGGTGCTGGCAATGTCCTTTTCGGGGTTGCCGGCGGCCTTGATGGTGTACATCAGGTAGTAGCCCTCGCGGTCCTTGTTCACGGCGTAGGCGAGGCGGCGGTTGCCGGGCTCGTCCAGGGTGCTGATTTCCGCGCCCGCACTTTTCAGGGTGGTTTCGATGTAGTCCTTCTCGATGCCCACCTGCTCCGCGCTGAGGTTGGGGTTCAGGATCAGGTTCAGGTCGTACTGGTTCATGGTTCACCTCCTCTGTCGCCGCTCTCTGGCAGGCTCGGGCCTCGCCGGGCAGCGCAATTGGCAAGCATACCAGACGGAACCCGCGCTGACCAGAGCCGCGCGGCGGATAGGCTCTGGCTCCACACGGCCCTTAGGCTGGGGCATGACCCAGACCCCGGAGGCCCAGACCGCACCGCCTGCCCAGCACCCCTTAGACGGCATCCTGGACATTCTGCGTGAAACGGTGGAGGGCGGGCGGCCCGGCCAACCCACCGCCTTTCTGGACGGCACGGGTGCCGACGGCAGCGGCAACCACGGCCTGCTGGCCACGCTGGAGGCCCTGAACGCCGAGCAGGCCAGCCGCGAGGTTCTGGGCACCACCGTGGCCGCGCACACCGCCCACACCGCCTTTCACATGGAGGTGATCGTGCGCTGGGAACGCGACAGTGACCGGGGTCCCTTTGACTGGCAGGGCAGCTTTCAGCCGGTGCAGGTGGATGAGGCGGGCTGGGCCGCGCAGCGCCAGCGGGTGCGCGCCGCCTATGACGCCCTGGTGGCGTTTACACACAGCCAGCAGGACCAGCCCGTAACCGGGGACGCCACCGGCGGACTGACGGGCGGCGTGGCCCACGTGGCCTATCACCTGGGGGCCATCCGGCAGCTGGTCAAGGAGCTGCTTTGAGCGCGGGCTGGAGCCTGCGGCCAGTCACACCTGAGGACTTTCCCGCTCTGGCTGCGCTGTGGTCGTGCAGCCGCCCGGGGGTGACGGCTGAGGGCATTCAGGCGACGGACGCCCGGCGTGATCCCACCCACACGCTGCGCCGCCGTCTACTGGTGGACGCGGCTGGTGAGGCGGTAGGCGCCTCGCAGCTTCAGACCTTTGCCTTCGCGCCGCCCGGCTTCCTGCAGGCTCAGGTGGTCGTGGAGCCCCGCTTGCGCCAGCAGGGCGCCGGGCGGCAGCTGTGGGCCGATGTGGTGCAGGCCGGGCGAGAAGCGCAGGCCAGCGGTCTGACGCTGGATGTGGCCGACGATGATCCCGGTTCCCTGGCCTGGGGGACGCGGCGCGGCGCGGTGACGAGGGTGCACCGCTTTGCCTCGGAGCTGGACCTCACGACCTTTGACGCGGCGCCGTTTCAATCCAGGCTGGATCAGGCTGCGGCGCAGGGGGTGACTTTCAAGGACCTTGGAGGGGCCGGAGAGGAAGAGGTTGAGCGGTTTGTAAACTTTGTGGCCGACCGCCTGACCGAAACGCCCGACCTGCGCGGCCATCCCCGCTGGCCCCTGGCCGAGGTGAGGCGGCTGCTCCGGTTAAACGCAGTGGCCCGCCCCGACTGGTGGGTGCTGGCGGTGGGCCCGCAGGGCGAGTGGCTCGGCACCTCCATTCTGGAAGGGTTTCACCGCCAGAACTTTGGCTACAACAGTCTGACGGCGACGGCGCCCGAAGCGCGGGGGCGCGGCCTGGCCCTGCCGCTCAAACTGCAGGTGATTGCCCGGGCACAGGCGGCCGGCTTTCCCATGCTGCGCACCAACAACCATTCCGGCAACGCCCCCATGCTGGCCGTGAACCAGCGCCTGGGGTATCAGTCCCGCACTGGCCGCTTCGAGGTGCATTTCACGCTATGACCCGCGTTACTTCCGCCGTTTGAACAGGCTCCAGCGGCTCTCCTTGCTGGGGCCGGGGGCCTCCGGGGTGGGGGTCGCCTCTGTGGGGCGCCCCTCGGCCTGTGGCCCGTGGCGGCCCATTTGCCGGGCAGAGACAGGCGCAGTTTCCTGGGCCCCCTCAGGGTCCTCGTACACCTCGTCGGCGGGGGTTTCGCCCAGCGCACTCAGCAGGGCCCGGCGGACTGCGTCGGCCGTAGGGCGGTCGTGGGGCCGCTTGGCCAGGGCCAGTTCGGCCAGCCGGGCCACGCGGCGCGACACGCTGGGGTTCAGGCTCAGCAGCGGCGGGGGAAAGCGGGTCAGGTGCGCCACCATCAGTTCCTCGTAGGTGTGGCCGTGGTAGGGGCGCTCGCCGCCCAGCAGCTCATACATCATGATGCCCAGGCTGTACACGTCGCTGGCGGCGCTGCTGCTCTCGCCGTGGTAAATCTCCGGGGACATGTAAAAGGGGCTGCCGCTGGTCTGCCCCCCCTGCGCCGTGAAATAGGCGCTGCCCAGGTCAGCCAGGGCCGCGCGCCCCTCCTCATTTACATACACGTTCTGCGGCTTGACGTCCTGATGCACCGCGCCCTGATGGTGAAGATAGGTAAGCGCCGAGGCCACGTCAGCCAGGATTCTCAGGGCGTCGGGCAGCGGCAGGGTGCCGCCGGGCAGCTGGGGCAGCAGGTCGCTGAGCGCGCCGCGTGGGTAATAGGGAATGGCCAGAAAGGCTTTGGGCCCAAAGGCCGTGCCCGCATAGCCCGGCACGATGTGAGGGTGGCGGAACTTCAGGGTCAGGCGCACCTCGTTGCCAAAGCGCTCGGCGGCCTCCTGCACGCGCAGTGTTTCGGGCAGCGGCACCTTCAGGGCCACTTCTTTCTTACGCGCGTCGGTGGCCAGCCAGACCAGGGAAGTGTTCCCGCGCCCGATCACACGGTGCAGGGTGTAGCCAGGAATGGTGCGGTCTTCAGACATGGGCAGGTGGGGCACTCCAGTGGCCTGCAAGGTTGATGGCTGCACCTTAGCGCAAAGGGCGCCCGTCTGACGAGCGCCCTTGCAAAGCCGGCCGAGAGGCTTGACCAGAATTATTCGTCCTCGGCGCTGTCCTCGGCCACCCGTTTGCCGGCCAGCCACTCCAGGCCCGCCCACTGCAGGTCGGCCAGATCGCCGTCCAGAACGTCGTCGGGGTTGTGTTTCATCACGCCCGTGCGGTGATCCTTGATGTACTGCTTGTCCAGCACATACGAGCGGATCTGCGAGCCCCACTCAATCTTCTTCTGCTCACCGCGCGCCCGGGCTTCTTCCTCTTCCCGCTTGCGCATCTCAATGTCGTAAAGGCGCTGCTTGAGAATCTGCAGGGCGATCTCGTGGTTCTTGATCTGAGAACGGGTCTGCTGCGAAGCCACGGCAATCCCGGTGGGCAAGTGGGTCAGGCGCACGGCCGAGTCGGTGGTGTTCACGCCCTGCCCACCCGCGCCCTGCGAGCGGAACACGTCGCGGCGCAGGTCGGAGTCGGGAATGTGAATGTTGATCTCCTCTTCCGGCACCTCCGGCACCACGTCCACCGAAGCAAACGAGGTGTGGCGGCGGTTGTTGGAATCGAAGGGCGACACCCGCACCAGCCGGTGAACCCCGTGTTCGGGGGCCATCATGCCAAACGCCTTTTCGCCGCGAATGATGAATTCGCTGCTGACCACGCCCGCCTGGTCGCCGTCCACCTGGTCAATCATCTCGACCTTGAAGCCCCGGCGCTCGGCCCAGCGCATGTACATCCGCGAGAGCATGCCGGCCCAGTCCATGGACTCGGTGCCGCCCGCGCCGCTTTTCACCCGCACGATGGCGGCGGTCTCGGCGTGCTTCATGGTAAAGAGCGTTTCCTTGTACAGCTCGTCCACGCGCGTTTCCAGTGACTGCTGCTCTTCTTGCAGCATCTCGCGTTCCTCAGCGCTGGCCATCTCCAGCATTTCCGAGAGGCCCTGGGCGTCGGAGCTCAGGGTGCTGTAACTCTCGACCACCCGCCGTAAGGTGCCGGCTTCCTGCGTGACCTTGCGGGCGCGCGCGGCGTCGTTCCAGAGTTCCGGGTCGCTGAGTTCTCGGTCTAATTCGTTCAGGCGCCGCGTTTTGCCGGGAATGTCAAAGGTACTCCCGGAGCGACGCCAGTTTTTCGAGCAGTTCCTGCATGTGGCGTGCCTCCCTTCCGCCCTGGTCCCGTTGGCCGGGGGGCGGGTTTCAAGAGCCCAGTATAGAAGCCAAACGTTCGCCAGGACCCTGGCCTCTGAATCAGAAGGGTGAGATAAAGACCGCCAGCCTCTGACGAAGGTGCGGTTGGGAAGCCGCGGAATGGTGGCTCGGGCGAAGGCCAAGCGCGGCGCAAGCCTGAGGTGTTGACAAGTTCAGGAAAGCCCTGTATCTTTTCTGAGCCTCAAGCGAGGCGAGGTGCATGACAAGGCAGAAGAAGAGCGTACAGGGCGATCCGACAGGATCGTGTGAGCAGACATCCCCCCGGATGTCTCCAGATTCACGAAGAGCAGTCCGCTCGCGGACTGCGAAAAGAAGCCCGAGAGGGCAAGCCAAGCGCAAGCGAGGCATCAGACTGTATCAATTGACTTCGGTCAGTGATAACCATTTCTTGGAGAGTTTGATCCTGGCTCAGGGTGAACGCTGGCGG